>JAGGXZ010000102.1 GCA_021162805.1 Candidatus Poribacteria bacterium | reverse complement strand
GTGATAGAGAGGGTAGGCAAGTGAGTTGCAGATACATAAAATCCGCCTTTTGGGAAGGGAGGGGGTATATGGAATGATGGGGATCAAGTTGCTTGGATATCTCCTGATGGAGAGGATATCCATTTTGACGAGGTTGACGTTTCATCAGATCAGGATCCGTGTGAGGAGGGAGGTTGATGTCAGTTTCTTCTCTGAGCAGGTCATACCTTGACCTTTGCCCTGTCCTGTTTTATAATGATGGATGAACACACGCCATAGAGCGTCTCTTCCCTAAAATGCACCTCAGCTCTATCACGGAAAGCATAACCATAAGGAGAAGGAGGGATGAAGATTCAACAGGGAATCATGGTGGCCTTGGGATATGGCAAATACTTCCGCTCAGATTCAATCGTGGGTTTGGAACCGATTGAGGAGGGTCGTGGAGCGGGTAAACGCACAAAGGTGTATATCGAGGGACATACGGAACCGATCATCGCATCTCGCACGGAAAGCACTATCCTTCGGGACTTGATCGAAGCTCCGAAGGAGATCACCCGAGCACGTGAGCATATGGAACTGCTGAGGGATATCCTGGAGAACATCGCTAGTATACCTCCGATGCTCAGGTCCATCATTCGCGATCAGGGGGGATGGGATTTAGACAGGCTCGAAGAACGTATAAAGGAGGCGTTAGAGATAAAAGGGGGAGAGAACGATGAGGCTATCAGTCCCATCCATTAGCCTGTTAATAGCTATCATCCCCCTTATGGTCGGTTGTTCTGAGACGGAGGAGAATTTGAAACGAAATCCTAAGGCCGAATGGTACGAAGAAGCCTTAAGAGGGTTTCAAACCAGATATAACAGGATAAAAATCGCCATCGTTTATCATGAGAGATGGCAAAACGACAATGGTAGCTGGTCAGATCTACGGATAGACTCCTCGCCGGAAGCCCTACAGGCTTACAGATATGGCATTAGCTCCGATTATTTTATAGGTAAGGAAGGGTTGCCCGGTTGGAATCAACCGATTTCTCCTCCGAAAAGTGGATGTTATGTTGGAGTCTTTCCCGGGTGGGGGGAATTGGAAAGCTCCGTCGATATCCAGAAACTGGTAGATTTTGAAAATCTATCGGGTAAATCCGTGGCTTTCGTCCCTTTCTCCGTTTTTTGGGGTGAAGGTTACGTCTCAAGGGAGAATCTGGATAAGATATCAAGCTATGGAGCGATACCGCTTCTGAGATTAATGCCGTGGGGAGAACCATATTGGGAACCACATTATCAGCCCGATTACGCCCTCCAAAAGATCATAGATGGAGATTTCGACTCCTTTCTCTCCGATTGGGCCGATGAGATCAAAGCTTACGGCAAACCCGTGATGGTGACCTTCGGCGTGGAGATGAACGGGGATTGGTTCCCATGGTCGGGTGTATTCCAAGGCGGAGGTGTGACCGATAAATACGGTGATCCCCAAAAGGCGGACGGCCCGGAAAGGTATGTTGATGCCTTTCGCCATATCGTCAATCTGTTTAGGAATAAAGGGGGGGATAATGCCATCTGGTATTTTCACCCAAATCACGAGTCACATCCTGATGAGGGATGGAACTCCATCGAGGCCTACTATCCGGGCGATGAATACATCGATTGGGTGGGATTTAGCCTATACGGGGCTCAAACGAAGGACGATCCATGGGTGAGCTTTGAGAGTGTGATGGAGCCTATATATAACGAGCTGACCTCCAAATTTCCGAATAAACCCCTTATGCTTTGCGAATGGGGGGTTATGGAACGATGAAAGCCAACCGTCAATCCGATTGACAATCCCTGGAGGTTGATGTTATATTTAAACACACCAAAACCAATTTTACCTGAAAAGGTTATCATGAAGGTTCTAATCAGCGATCCGTTAGCTAAACAGGGGATAGAAATCCTCGAGAGGGAACCGGATATACAGGTTGAGCTTAAGACAAACCTCAGTCGTGAGGAGCTGATGGCCCGTATACCGGGGTATGATGCCCTCATAGTTCGCAGTTCGACAAAGGTGACGAGGGAGATCATAGAGGCAGCCACGAGGCTTAAAGTTATCGGCAGAGCTGGGGTCGGCGTGGATAACATCGACGTGGACGCTGCGACGCGCAAGGGTATAATTGTCCTCAACACCCCCAGTGCGAACACCATCTCCGCCGCCGAACATACGATAGCCATGATGCTCTCCCTCTCTAGAAACATCCACCTCGCCAACCACTCACTCAAGAAGGGAGAGTGGAACAGAGGGAAATTCACAGGCGTGGAAGTCTTCAACAAGACCCTAGGAGTTATAGGGCTTGGAAGGATAGGAACGGAGGTGGTCAAACGGGCTCAGGGATTGGGGATGAAGGTGTTGGCCTTTGATCCGTATCTGTCGAGGGAGGGCGCTGAAAGGCTTAAGGTTCAGCTTGTTCCGCTCGACAGGTTGTTGAGGGAATCGGACTATATCACCGTCCATACGCCCCTGACCCCCGAGACCAGAGGGATGATAGGAGACAAGGAGTTCGAGATGATGAAGGATGGGGTCAGGATAATCAACTGCGCTCGAGGCGGGATCATAGACGAAAAGGCGCTTTACAACGCACTTGTAAGCGGTAAGGTGGCGGGAGCAGCTCTAGACGTGTTCGAGACCGAGCCGCCCCCGCCGGGAAATCCCCTATTAAAGCTGGATAATGTGCTCGTCACGCCACATCTCGGGGCGGCCACCAGAGAGGCTCAGGTGAACGTGGCCGTAGACGTATGTTCCCAGGTCCTCAGCGCTCTCAGAGGTGAAATGGTCGCCTCGGCGGTCAACATGCCGCCGATCGATCCCCAGACGCTTAAGCTGCTGGGACCGTATATGTCACTGGCCGAAAAGCTCGGACTGCTGCAGGGACAGCTCATAGAGGGGAATATCTCCGAGATCACGATAGATTACGCAGGGGAGTTCTTCAAGGGCGATCTTACGCCTTTGACTGTGGCAATAGAGAAGGGATTGCTGGATCCCGTTCTACAGGAGACGGTCAATTTCGTTAACGCCCCATTCTTCATAAAACAGAGGGGGATCAAAGTGATAGAAACCAGAAGCGGCGAACATCGCAATTTCGTCAATTTGATCTCCGTCACGGTCAAGACCGATTCCACAGTCCACACGGTCGCCGGCACCGTATACGGGAAATACGACCCCCGGATCGTCCTGTTGGATGAGTATCACGTCAATGCGGTTCCCTATGGCCATATCCTTCTGGTATATAACGACGACAGACCCGGAGCTATCGGGACGATCGGCACCATACTGGGCCGCAACGACATAAACATAGCCGATATGAGCGTCGGAAGATTCGAGCCGGGCGGTAAGGCGGTCATGGTCATCAACGTCGATAGCGAGGTGCCGAAGGATGTGATCGGGGAGATAAGATCCGCTCCGGGTATAACCTTCGTCAAGCAGGTGAGGCTGTGAGCGTCCGAATAGAATGGGCTGTGGTCGGGCCGGTCTATACCAACTGTTATCTGATCTACGACGATTCCACCACCGAGGCCATCCTGATAGATCCCGGCCCCGATAGCGAGAAAATTCTCGATCGAATAGAGAAGGAGGGATTAAAGCTGAATCTCATAATCAACACCCACGGCCATTTCGATCATGTAGCCTGTAATGGATTTTTCAAACGTAAAACCGGAGCGAGGATAGCTATACATGGGGATGACCTCGAGATTCTGAAAAGCGTCCCCGAGCAATCCCTGTGGTTCGGAGTGGTGGCACCTCCATCGCCCCAGCCCGATGTAATGCTTAAGGATGGGGACTCAGTTGAGATAGGAGATATCAAGCTCGAGGTCATTCACACCCCAGGTCACACCCCCGGCGGGATATGTCTTTTAGGCGATGGGTTTCTGTTTTCAGGCGATACCCTCTTTCGCGGATCGATAGGTAGAACCGATCTGCCGGGAGGATCGCTTGACAAGCTGATCAGATCCATAAAGACGAAACTCTTCACCCTTCCCGATGACACGCTCGTCTATCCCGGGCACGGCGAAGTGACGAGCATCGGAGAGGAGAGGGAGAGAGGTTTGATGGGATGGGTATTCTGAAAACGCTGAAAAGGGATATACAAGCCGCTTTAGAACGGGATCCGGCCGCCAGAAACGCCCTGGAGGTTGTCCTGTGTTACCCGGGATTTCACGTGCTGTTTTTCCACAGGATCGCTCACTGGCTTTGGAGGCATGGCAGATATCTCTCAGCCCGATTCATATCCCAGATGGGCAGGTTTTTCACAGGCATAGAGATACATCCCGGAGCGAGGATCGGTCCCGGCTTCTTCATAGATCACGGCATGGGAGTGGTGATCGGTGAGACGGCCGAGATCGGCGAAAACGTCACGCTCTATCACGGTGTGACCCTGGGCGGCAAGAGTTTGGAGAGGGTGAAAAGACATCCGACTTTGGGGGATAACGTCGTCATCGGTGCCCACGCCCAGATAATCGGCCCCGTGAAAATAGGCGATAACAGCCGTGTGGGGGCCGGATCGGTCGTCGTGAACGACGTGCCGGACAACTGCGTCGTGGTGGGCGTTCCGGGAAAGGTCGTTTACAAGGACGGCAGACGGGTCGAGAGATTTGACCTCCACCATGACGAGCTCCCCGACCCCGTCGCCGAAGCCCTTCAGTGTATGCTTGAGAGGATCCAAAGCCTGGAGGAGGAGATCGAAAGGCTTAAAAGACATGAGAGGAAGGGTGGGAACGATGGAACCCCTCTGTATTGAACTCATAACCAAAGATATGTCGGCGGATGCCGTCCTGAGAAAATACCGTCGATGCATTTGGGTCTTTACGCGTCACGGACTCCTGTGTCCGCTGTGTGCCAATGCCAGTCACGAGACGATCGAACAGGCTGCCAGAGCCAAAAGGATCGATCTGAGAAAATTACTTATGGAACTGAACATAGCGGCGGGTCTTATCCCCAGCAATGCGGCATCGATGAGGGAGGTGTTGGATGGACAAGATTAACGAGAGGATGCCCAGAGAAGGCCTATTTACGGGGCTAAGAGGTGGATTCACCCCGAAAGCAACGCGCCGTGGAGAATTTCTCCCTCTTGTCTGGGAGGATAAGGCGCATCTATGTGGGATACTCGCCACGGTCTGTCCCGCCGACAAAAAGGTATTACGAGAGTCGCCGGGAAAACGAAAGGATCCTCTGCCCAGGTAAAGAAAAATTAGGACCGGATTTTGAGCTATGGCCTTAATTTTGTCAAAGGGTGACGGGTGCATATCAGGTGGGAGCCCTCTGAATTCGTAGAATCTGAGCGACTCAGTGGCATTAACTTGACCTCCTAGATCCGTCCAAAATTCTAGCTGGTATTATTCCGTTTTTAATAGGAGTTACGCAGTTGACTGCGAACCCCTTTTCATTTACGTATATTATACCCTGAAAGTGAAGCTTTGTCGATAGGAGGGAAAGCGAATGAACCCACCCAAGTGCGATGACCTTGACTACATCCATTTTCTCATCGCCACCCAGAGGGTATTCACCTGCACTGAGGCAGCAAGATGCCAACCTCAAGGGG
>JAGGXZ010000101.1 GCA_021162805.1 Candidatus Poribacteria bacterium | reverse complement strand
CGGTCAACACCGCAGCCTGTATCGCAGCGCCCATCGCAACCACCTCATCCGGATTTATCCCCCTGTGCGGCTCCTTACCGAAGAAATCCCTCACAACCTCCTGAACTTTCGGCATCCTCGTCTGTCCGCCTACCAATATCACCTCATCTATATCCTCAGGCTTCAGCCCTGCATCCTCCAACGCCTTCCTGCAGGGCTCTAACGTACGTTGAACGAGATCGTCGACCAGCGCCTCGAGCCTCGCCCTTGTGAGGATTACGTTCAGATGCTTCGGTCCACTGGCGTCAGCGGTGATGAACGGGAGGTTGATCTCCGTCTCCATCACACTCGATAGCTCACACTTCGCCTTCTCCGCCGCCTCCTTCAACCGCTGCAACGCCATCGGATCCCCCCTCAAGTCTATCCCATGCTCCCTCTTGAACTCCTCCGCTATCCAGTCTATTATCCGCTGATCAAAGTCATCTCCTCCCAAGTGCGTGTCCCCATTCGTGCTGCGTACCTCAAATACTCCCTCTCCTATCTCCAAGATCGATATGTCGAACGTCCCTCCTCCCAAGTCATACACCGCTATCTTCTGATCCTTCTTCTTGTCCAGACCATAGGCCAAGGATGCTGCCGTAGGCTCGTTTATGATCCTCAGAACCTCCAGTCCGGCTATCCTACCCGCATCCTTCGTCGCCTGCCTCTGCGCATCGTTGAAGTAGGCTGGAACGGTGATCACCGCCTGGCTGATGGGCTCTCCCAGGAACTTCTCTGCATCCTCTTTCAACTTCCTCAGTATCATGGCTGATATCTCAGGAGGGGAGTACTCCTTGCCTTGGACTTTGACTCTGGCGTCACCGTTTGGGCCTCTTGTGACCTGGTATGGGACGAGTTCGATTTCGTGGGTGACCTCATCGTATTTTCTTCCCATGAACCTTTTGATGGAGTAGATGGTGTTATCGGGGTTGGTGATCGCCTGCCGCTTGGCGGTCGATCCCACGAGTCTTTCACCCGATCTGGAGAAGGCCACGACCGATGGCGTCACCCTGCCGCCTTCGGCGTTAGGTATGACTTTGGCCTCTCCGCCCTCGAAAATGGCCATGCAGGAGTTGGTCGTGCCGAGGTCTATTCCGATCACCTTAGGCATCTACGCTTTCACCCTCCTCCTTTTCCTTCGGCTCAGGCAGTTTTGAAACGATCACCTTGGCCGGTCTGATGACCTTATCGTGAAGCGTGTATCCCCTTTCGAACTCCTGCACGACGGTGTTTTCGGGATGTTCCTCCGAGGGAACCTGCAGGATAGCCTCGTGGATTCTAGGGTCGAAGGGTTGGCCCTCGGACTCTATGATGCCGACGCCGTATTTTTCGAGCACGCTCAACATCTGCTTTTGTATCATCTCGATCCCCTGGAGCAGGGCATCGAAGTTTTTCCTCTCGTCAGATTTAGCCGATTTTATCGCCCTGTCGAGGTTATCGATGATCGGGATGATATCGAGCACGATGCTTTCGGCGATGAACTTCATCGCCTCCTCTTTCTCACGTTCAGCCCGCTTTTTGAAGTTCTCGTACTCCGCCGCAGCCCTGAGCAATCTATCCCTGGCAGCCTCGACCTCGGCCTTTATCCTTTCTATCTCATCGAGGGACTCGGAGAGCAGCTTCTCCTCCTGCTGATTGCCCTCGGCCTTTTCCCCCTCAACCTCAGCTTTAACCTCCTCTGTTTTCACCTCTTCTTCCTTTTCCCTCTCCTCCATAGTTTCCCCGTCTCGACCGATCCGCTTGGGATCGGTGCCGGGCTATTTATACCCCGCCTTCGACAAGGACTGGGATGATCCCGGCGGGCGGCATTTCCCAGCCCCTCATCTTCCCAACACCTGGCTGACCATCCTCGCCGTGTATCTGACGAGCGGTATGACGCGCGGATATTCCATTCTCTTAGGGCCTATGATCCCGATGGTTCCTACCATATCCCCGGCCCTGTAGACGGCGCTGACGACGCTGCACTCCTCCATCCCTCTACATTTGACCTCACTGCCGATCTTGACCTGCACCTCTCCCGCTCTTCCGGCCGGATACAGGATCCTCCACACCCGATCCCTCTCCTCCAGCACCCTGAAGATCCTCTCCATCCGTTTCACCGAGGAGAATTCGGGTTGGGAGAGCATGTTCGCTCGACCGTCGAGGTACACCTGGACGTCCGGATCGAAATCCAAGGCGTATCGAACCACGCTGAACCTCTCCCCCTCCAGCCCGAGCATACTTCTGAGCTCCATGGGATCGTTGGCCAGATCCCTTATCCTGCTCATGCTTATCCCCGACAACCTCTCATTTATGATATCGGCTATCCTCTCCAACTCCTGGCGAGGTATCTCGAAATCGAGCGATATCAGTTTATTTCGCACCATACTGGAAGCGGTTATGATCACGGACAACACCGTATTGGCCCCGACGGAGATCAACTCGATGTGCCTGAACACCCCCTCATGCATCGGTGGTGTGACGGCCACCCCAACATATCTGGAGATCAGGGAGAGGATCTTCGAGGTGTGCTCCATAATTCTATCGAGTTGATGTTTCACCTTCTCATATTCCCTCTCTATGAGTTCCTTCTCCTCCCGCGTCAATCCGCTCTCCTTCATCAGCTCGTCCACATAGAGGCGATATCCCTTTTCGGTCGGCACCCTTCCGGCGGAGGTGTGGGGTTGGAATAGGTAACCCATCTCCTCCAGATCCGCCATCACATTCCGAACCGTGGCAGGGCTGATACCGAGGTTATACCTCTTGGCCACGGTCCTGGAACCGACCGGCTCGGCAGTGAACGTATAGCAATGTATGACGGCCTCCAGTATCTTCCTCTGTCTTTCCGTCAGCTCTGCGGAGTTCAATCCTCTCAAGGTTATCCCCCCAGGGTTTAGCACTCGAATGATGAGAGTGCTAACAGCTTTACAAAAGATACCATTATGTGAGGGTTTTGTCAAGTGGAGGGATTGAAGCTAAGCATCTCTATCGCTCGTTCCACCTCATTCCCCTTCATCGCGCCCTTTAGAAGGTGGAGATCACGAACTTCCTCCTCGATTACGCCCTTCGCATCGCAGATCTCCATCGCTCGTTTATAGGCGGCGAGGGATTCATCAAACTTCCCCAGACAGAGCTGAGCGAGGGCGAGATGGTAAATCACATCATAAAGCCGGGGGGTTTTACTCAACAGCATATGACACAATCTGACACCCTGCTCCAGATAATATCGGGCCTTTTCCACCTCTCCTCTTTCAAGGCAGACAGCTCCCAGCTTGACGGCACAGCTATAGCTCATAAAGGGGAAATTCAAGAAGAGCGCATCCTTGTAATATCTGATAGCTTCGTCCAGCCTGCCGAGCAGATGATTCAGATCACCGATCGCATGGAGCACCCTGACCCTATCACGGGGATAAACGGATATCTTTATGCTCTCACTCAAAAGCTCATGAGCTTTATCATATCTTTCGAAGGCCGCCATGATTCGCCCTAACTCCAGTAAAATCTTGGAGAGATACCTCTTACGACCAAGATCCCTGGCCACCGTAAGAGATCTATCACACAACCTTTTCGCATCGGCATATCTCCCCTGTTTCCTCAAAATTCGTGCTATGCGGTATCCTGTGGAGATAAGCCTTTGAGGGAAGGAGCTCAGAACCTCCTTCTGGATTTCCAACGCCTTATCGAGATAACCCTCCTTTTCGAGAAGCTCAGCATACCTGACCCCTATTATGTAAGTTTGAGATAAAACCTCCTCGCTTTTCCTGTACCATCTCCTCGCCTCCTTATGGTCTCCGTTATCGCGCGCCAGCATGCCAAGCCTCTGCAACAGGGAGGCTTGAAGAATCTTCCTATCTGACCGATGGGCTATCTTTAAACCCTGAAGGCAGATCTGCCGGGCATGTTCATAATTGCCGAGGTTGTGATTTAAGACCGCCCAGTTGTGAAGCCATTCTACCTCCTCGGATGTGATGGATGCCGATTTCGATGCATCAAGCATGAGCTGACAGATCCTCTTGCATTCGTCCGAATTTCCGAGATCCATTTCCAGGAGGTAAAAGGCCCTGACGAGCTCGTGGATGTCTATCAGATCCTCCCACGCCTTTGCAGCAGATATGTGCTCTATTGCCCGTCCGGCAACTTCCATCCACCTGAATTTCACCGCCCTCTCCCACAATGAGATCGAATCCATGGATCGGTCTCCTTTTATCGCTTGGGCGAGATTCACGTAGAACCGCCCCGCAAGTCGATGCAATGCCGATTTGGTATATCTTTCCCCCATATCGGGTATCCTCTGGTAGATGTAACTTCTATCGAGCGGATGAAGCGAGAAAAGGCCGGAGCTGAAACTGACGGCGTAGTTTCTCACAAGAGAATCGAGCAGATCGTCAACGGGAAGATCGGGGAGCACATGCCGCACGGCAGAGGCTGGGACAGCCCTTCCATAAACGGCGATCGTCTGCATGACGAGCCGCTCATCTCGTGACAGGCTTTCGTGAAGCTCACGAGCGGGATTCTCGATAAGACGGTCAAAAGCAGCTTCATCCTCCAGGAGCCTGGAGATGGTCAGGGTTCGCCTCTGCCTAAGTGTCCCGACGATCCTCTCAAGCGTTCGAGGGATTCCGTAACAGCGGCTCACCACCTGTCGAAGGATGTCATCCGGCGCCTCCCTGATGCCCAATTTTCCATCATGGTCAAGCTCCCTGAGAAGGGCTATCGCCTCATCCTCAGGCAACCCCTCCTCAAGTTTGATCTCCTCCATACGTTCGCCTATATGTCCCTCAAGGGGAGTGCTGAATATCAGGGCATGTCTGCTCGTCGCTATGACCTTAGCTCGATGATCATATTCAAGACATCTCTCCAGGAAAGCCCTCAGATCGGGGAACTCATCGCTGATGTGGTTTCCCTCGTCTAAGAGATCCTCCAGGGAGTCCAGAGCTATGATGTATCTCCCCTTGTTAAGTATGTGGTGGAACAGGAACTCCAATCTCTCCTCAAGGGAATATCCCCTGCTCCATCTCTCCAATAGCTCCTCAGCAGTTTTGGGTTCGACCGTTCGACAGATGAGCTCGATTATCTTGGTGAGGGAGCGGTATTCCCTCTGGTCCAGGGGGATGTAGATGATGCTACCGTGAGTTCTCCCCTCCTTGAATTCCCCCTCCAGACCTCGAAGCAGCTTGACGAGCAAGGAGGTCTTGCCGATGCCGCCTCTACCGGTGATGAGGATGAGCCTTATCTCCTCATCTTCCAGTTTTCGACGGAGGGTTTGGAGCTCATCGGTTCTATCTTTGAAGTGATGGGCGACGGCTCCGGGCATGGGGCCTACGACGATCTCTTTGGCGTCGGCATGATCAAGGGACGATTCGTCGACCAGCTCATTCAGTGGGATTCCAAGTGCCCTTGCAACGGAATATAACCTCGAGGGAAGGAACCGCCTTTTTTCGCCCTCCTTTATGTTCTCCATCCTTTTTATCGTTCTGAGGCTCACCTCTGCCTCAGTGGCAAGGGTTTCCTGCTTCCAACCCTTTAGAGCTCTCAACGACCTCAGGCGCCTGCTGAATTTCGAATCAACTGAAAGATACCTTTGCACATCATCCACCCCCTATTGAGATGTATCCTTTGGCACCTGAAAAGTCACCTTTTGTCACTTGATACTCGACAATATTTGTGATATCTTATGGTTAAAGGTGGAAAGTCCATTTTATCGGGACTTTTTACATAGCCATCTATACAAATCGGTTCAATTATACAAGGTTGTCTCAACAGAGACAAGAGGGTTTTCGTCTTTCAGCATTGACAATATCCATCGCGGAAGGAAGTGACTTGAAATGGTGAGGGGAAACCTTGAAGCGTTGATCTCAGCGGGCATCGGGTTTATTTTGATACATATTGCGATATTCGCCATCTATTGCCCAGCTTTTGCTCAGATCGAACTTATTACCAATGGTTCATTTGCATCCGGTTCAACCGGATGGACACTTTCGGGGAATTTCTATGCGGATTCGAGGTTTTCAAAGTATCATAATTCCCCAGGCTATGCGTACGTTTCAAACCCGGATGGAACACCTGGAAATAATCTCTCCGGCTCTATGTACCAAATGGTTACCATTCCTTCTAACGCTACCTCGGTTACGCTGACCTTCTGGTACTATATCACCACTCGGGAACCAAGATCAACCGCCAAGGATATTCTCTATGTAACAATTCAAAGTTCGACAGGGAATCATCTGACGGCTGTTGCTACTTTGTCCAACTTAGATGCGAGCACAAATTACGTTCAGAAAACCTTTGATCTTACTTCCTACAAGGGGCAAGCGGTTCGCATTCATTTTCATGCTACAACTGATGGAAGCTATCCGACAGTGTTTCGTGTAGATGATGTAAGCATTACCTATAGTGTAGCTGTTTCATCTCTCAGCTTCACTGATTTACAACCTCGACAGATAACCACCAACGAATCGACCTACAGAGCTGAACTTAGGGCAACCGGTAAAAACTTTTACAACATTGTCCAGATAAAATGGAGTTGGAGCGGGCCGGATAAT
>JAGGXZ010000100.1 GCA_021162805.1 Candidatus Poribacteria bacterium | reverse complement strand
ATTACTGTCTAACAGTTTAAGAAAATCATATACAATTTCTTCATGTGACCACCCATACTTCAATGAAAATTCTATGCCAATATCAGGTTTGTTATAATCGCCAATCGCAAAATCTATGAATCCCGCAGTTCCATTTTTATCTGGATAATACTTTCCGTTCACCTTTTTATATCTACCATAGTCTAACTTCGTTTGCTCTTTATACGTGGGCCATTCCGGGTGCAAGGTAATGTTCCCGTTATCCCCTGATAGGTTTAGCATGTTATACTTTTTTTGCAATATGTGCGAGAAGAAATGGTGTAAATATCTTTCATTAAGCATCAAACCTCCATATTTTATCGATTGCGCAATCTCTAAAATAACTTTCAATACATCTCTCCTCGAATCATTCATTTTCATTCACCTCTATTTGCCCGTTTTCGCCTAACTCATTCATATATGCATTGCGTATATCATATCAATTTGGAATTATATCTGCATTGCATATATACTCATTCTGAATGCTTCTCACCTCCCAGCATATCCAGCGGACTCCTAATCTTACTCAGATTTTTGGTGCTCACATGAGTATAAATCTCTGTCGTTCTTGAATGCTTATGTCCAAGCAGCTCCTGAAGGTGAAAAACCAACCTACTTTGAAGATCAAAGAGAGCGATAAACTAACTCCTCTTCGATCCCCGTCTCATCTGACTTCCTTATTTTATCACAAACTGCCATAATTTGCAATCTCATCTTTCAGATCTTAGGAGTTTTCAACGCTTTTCGCCGGCGCTGTAGGGGCGAAAGATTTTTCGCCCGTACTAAGCGAGTGGCGAGCAGCGAATAGACCTTGTTTTGTCCCTCATCCGCGAGGTATAATTTCCTCAAGCCCAATCTTACAGAGGTGTTGTGCATGAGATCCAAAGCGGCCATCGTTATATCAACGATCCTTATCATTTTAACTCTGCCCGTTATCGCTCCGGCCGGCAGGAAGGATGAGGAGTGGCAAAAGGAGCTCCGGGGCGATTATCAGACCGTCTTGAAGGCCACCCGCAGCGTCTTGGCCCTGCATAGAGGTCTGGTCGCCAAATGGAAGGCCAAAGGGCACTTGGACGATCTGATCGCACTTTACAGACGGGATCTTCAGAGGAAACCCAACTCCGGCGAGCTTCAATACGCCCTTGGATACGCCCTGTTGGTTAAAGGGGAAGAGAGGGTATCTGAGGAAGCGGGGGAACACCTCAGAAAGGCGGTCGAATTGATGCCCCAAGACCCTCTGACACATTATACGCTCGGCGGATATTTCCTGATAAAAGGTGACCGGCAGCGGGCGATCAAAGAGTATAAGGAGTGCTTGAGGATAGATGAGAAATACTATCCGGCTTACTACGGCATGGGAAGAGCCTTCAAGGGCAAAGGCGATATCGCCTCAGCGGAGAGGGCTTTTCTGAAGGCCATAGAGATCAAGAAGAGATGGGCTCCTCCATACTACGAGCTCGGGTTGATCCGGTATGAGAAGGGGGATTACACCGGGGCCGAGAGGAGCCTAAAGAGGGCTATCAAATTCGACCCGAAATTCAGGGACGCCTATTTCAAACTCGGCCAGACTTATGCCCGGATGGGCCAGGATGATAAGGCCCTGGAGCTGTATAAACGGGGGAGCCTTCACGGCGGCTATACGCCGGAATCCCTGATGGAGCTCGCCTCGATCTTTCAGGATATGGGTAAGGCTGGATACGCCATTCAGGCCCTCAAGAAGGCGGTGGAGATCGCACCCGATCATGCTCCAGCTTATCTGCTTCTGGGAGACATCTACTACGATCAGGATGAAATCGAGACGGCCGTTAGAAACTACAAGCTGGCTATACAACATGACCCGAAGCTGAAGGATCACTTCCTTAAAATCGCCGATAGGTATTTCTCGGGCGAGCTCTCGGCCGATGAGGCCAGGGTCGCTCTGGATAAACAACTGGCGATAGATCCCCGTGATGCGTCCGCCCATCTCAAATACGCCCGTCTCGAGAGGAAGGAGGGAAATATCGATCCGGCGATAACACATTACGGGGAAGTTCTCAAGATCGATCCGAACCTTCCGGACGTCCATATGGAGCTCGGCGACCTCTATTTCGAAAGGGGGGATCGGGGCAAGGCCAGATCACAATATCTGGCGGCCATTAAGCTTAAGCCCGATCTGAAGAAGATATTCCTCGATCAGGCGCGTAAACTGTTCGAGGCCGAAAAGTTCTCCGACGCCCTCACCCCGGTTGAAAAGTTCCTTCTGATCCAACCCGATAGCGTCGACGGACATCTGCTCAAGGCGAAGTGCCTGGACGAACTGGGAGAGAGCGAGAAGGCCATACCGGAATACCTCAAGGTTCTGGAGCTCGATCCGCGAAACGTTGAGTCGCTCATGCGCATCTCGGACATCTATCTGAGGCGAAAGGAGCTTTCCAAGGCGATCGAATACCTCACGGAGCTTCTGGAGATCTCACCCGATAACCCCGAAGCCCATCTCAAAGCGGGTATGGCATACAGGGAGATGGGGAAGAGGGAGAAGGCACTCGAACATCTGCTTAAGACGGTGGAGCTCGATCCCAAAAGCTACGAAGGACATCGCCTGCTGGGCCACGTATACGAGGAGATGGGCGATAGGGAAAAGGCGATCGATGAGTATAAGCTGGCCATCGGGATAGATTCCTCCAAGAGTGATCCGTTTTTGAGGCTGGGGTGGCTATATCTGGGTAAAGGACTTAAGGATGAGGCCATAAGCTCCCTTTCAAAGGGATTGGAGATCGAGCCTCGACACCCTGATGAGCAGTATCAGCTCGCGTTGCTCCTCGACGGGAAGGGGGAGCTTGAAAAGGCGACAGAGCACTATGAGCTGGCCACCAGGTATAACCCTGACGTCCAGGAGTGGCATTTCCGCTACGCCCGCGCCTTGGATAGGCTCGCGAGGTCCGTCCAGGACTACGACAGATACGCCGTCAGGGCGATGGAGGAGTATATGAAGGCGATAAAGCTCAATTTGAACGATCCCCGTCCCTATTTTTACAGGGCGCTTATGGCCCGTCATTTCAAGCAGATCGGCGGCAAGCTCTACCGTAACGAGCTCATAGCTGAGGACCTCAAGCAGGTGATAAAGCTCCAAAAGGATAACGCCGATGCCCATTACTATCTCGCAATGACCTATATGGACATGGACATGCCGCTCAAGGCCGAGCCAGAGCTGCTGAGGACGTTGAAGATCGATCCCGAATACAAAGGCGCCAATCTCATGCTCGGGATAATCGCCGAGGAGCACCATAAGAACTACAAGAAGGCGATATCCTACTACGAGGCCGAGGTGAAGGTGGACGATGAAAACGCCGAGGCCCATAGAAGGCTGGGGGACCTTTACAGGCAGTATGTGATGGATTTCGCCTCCGCTGAAAAACACCTGAAGAGGGCCTTGGAGCTCAGGCCGAATGATGTGACGGCGATGATAAACTACGCCAACACGCTCTACAACATGGGCAAGACGATGGCTGCCATCGATATGTTCGAAAGAGCCCTTCAGGTCAAACCGGACGATCTGACGGCCAACTTCAACCTCGCCCTTCTTTATGAATATGTCGGCAAGAAGCAGTTGGCCATAGACAGATTTAAGAGGTTCCTGAAGCTGAATCCGCCTGAGAGATGGGCCGATGAAGCGCGGCAACATTTGAAAGAGCTCCAGCGATGAGTCCTTTCAGCCGACCATAACCTCCTCGCCCGGATACTCGAATTCCCCTCCCTTGCGTCTCTCGCCGAGGGCAAGCGCGAGGGTTAGCGGTCCTATCCTCCCTGCAAGCATGGTCACCATGATGATCACCTTGCCCAAGGTTGACAGATGCGGTGTGATCCCCATCGAAAGCCCCACCGTTCCGAAAGCTGAGAAGAGTTCGAAGATCACCTCTAACGGTTTATGCCCTCTCTCCACCCACAGAAGCAGAAATCCGTTGACGGCGATCAGGAGAATCGAGATTATCAATATCGAGAAGGCCTTGCTTGTAACCTCTCCCGGTATTTTCCTCCCGAACATCTCGACCGATCTCCTGCCGCGCAGATTGGCTATCAGGAAACCGATCGCTATGGCGAAGGTGCTGGTCTTCACACCGCCTCCCGTCCCGCCCGGCGAGGCGCCGATGAACATCAGGCAGATGAGAAGGAAGAGAGAGGCGTTCGAAAGGGCGGCGATCTTTACAGTGTTGAAACCGGCCGTTCTGGCCGTGACGGATTGGAAGTATGCTGCCAGCAATTTATCCTTTAACCCCCATCCGTCGAACTCCTGACCCCACTCAACGGCCAATATCCCGATGAAACCCAATGCTATCAACAGGCCGGTCACCGATAGGACGAGCTTAGCCTGAAGCGTGAGTTTGATCCTTCTCCTCAGCGGCCAGTCGAGGAAAACCGATCTCAGCATTAGCGTTAAAACCGTGAACCCGAGTCCGCCTGAGATGATAAGTGTGGTCATGATCAGGTTGATCGGGATCGAACTCCTGAAACCCATCATGCTGTCCGAGAAGAGGGAGAAACCGGCGTTACAGAAGGCCGAGACGGAGTGAAAGACGGCGTAGTAGATCCTTCTCCCCATCCCCCCAAGGACTCCCATCCGATACCAGCTCAGGTAAAGCAAAGCCGCCCCGGAAGCCTCGAAGATGAAGGTCAAGATCAGTATAGAGACGATGAAATGTGTGATGCGGTTCAGCGTCCTCGTGTTAAGAACGTCGCTCATCAACACCGTCTCACGTATCCCCATGCCTCTTCCGAGTATCAGCGCGAAAAAGGCCGTCATCGTCATCAACCCCAATCCGCCTATCTGGATCAGTATGAGTATGACGATCTGGCCGAACGGGGTGAAACCCGTTCCCGTATCGCGGACGATGAGCCCCGTGACACATGTGGCGGAGGTGGCGGTGAAAAGAGCATCAACGATCGATATCCTGTTATCCGGATAGGTTGCGCGCGGGGTCATCAGGAAGAAGGTGCCTATGAGGATCACCGAGAGGAAGCTGAGCATAACGGTCTGGGCTGGTTTCAGAGGAAGGGAGGCGATTCTATAGCTTCCCATCACACCCTGTACCAGAAGATGTAGCAACATGTAGCTCTTTATGACCGAGAAGTATAGGACGGCTATCGATTGAATGTTGAACCTCGCGAGTATGCTGAGAAATCCCGGTGTGGTCCCAAAGAACTTCAGAAACCCGATCTGCATCGCCAGGATGAATATAAGCATGAAGCTGATCCAGTTCGATCTGAGGTGTCTGATCTTATTGGCCGCCAGGATAAGCCGGAGGAAGGTTTCGATTACGAAATAGAGGACCACTATGACGTAAATTAAATTCATGGCCTTTGAGAACCCCGGCGAAAGGCTGAATCCGCCTACATCCACGAGGAGGGAGAATATGGCGAGCAGAACCATTATAGCGGTGAAGATCGTAAAGATCCTTGTCATATCGCGCCCTCAAGCTGTGTGATCCTTCCGCCTGGATGCCCTTCGGGCGGAGGGGAGCTGAGCTATGAGCATGGCCGCCAGGATAAGGGCAGCTCCCAGCCATTGGCGAGCTGTGAGGTGCTCACCCAGGAACAGATAGCCGAACATGGCAGCGAAAACCGGCTCGCCGGCAAATATGATCGCCGTATGTCCGGCGGAGATAAGAGGTTGAAACCTGTTCTGAGCCCAAAATGCCAATGCTGTGGCGAAGAAACCCGTGATAAACAATCCCTTATACACCGACCATGTCCTCGGATATTCCAATCCCTCAAAAACCACCATCCCCAAACCGCTTAAGATCATCACCACCCCTATCTGCGTGATCAAAATAGGGACGTAGTTGGTCGGACGTGTGTAGCGGTCGATGAGGAGGATGTGCATGGCGAAGGAGACGGTGCAGAACATGGTAAGGAGATCGCCGGCGTTCAGCGAGAACCTCCCTGTCTTCCCCGATCCGAAGACGAGAAGGGCAAGGCCAGCTATCGATATGAGGGAGCCGAACCAGGTGGCCCTTCGCGCCCGCCTCCGAAAGAGCAAGGAACCCAGCATAGGAACGAGCACCACCGAAAGGCCCGTGATAAAAGCGCTGTTCGTAGCCGTGGTATAATTAAGCCCCAGAGTTTGAAACCAGTATCCCGAAAAGAGCGCCAGACCTATCAACGCCCCCTTAACCCAGAGGGAAGCGACATGTCTCAGGCGCGGCCTGAATAGGAGAAGCAGAAGCAGAAGGGCAAGGGCAAATCGATAAAATAGAAAGGCGAATGTGCCTATCTCCTCGAGGCTCTCCTTCACCAATACAAAGGTCCAGCCCCAGATGAGGGCGACACACAATAGGATAAATCGGGCTAATAGGGTCATCACCTTCAGATGAAAATCTTGTAATTTCTGAACCCAAAGGCCGGGCCCAGTATCGCCCATATGCTTCCCAGGACGTAATCGCCCAGAATCAGTCCCAGGAAGAACGGGGCAGCTTTTCGATGTGTCTTCAATCCGCCCATTCTGAGGAGGATGAATTTGATCAGCCAGCTGACGAAGAAGGCAAACCAGAAGTAATCCATGGCGTAGCTTATGGCGAGGGCATATCCCGCCGGATGGAAAGGCCACCATACAAAGCGCATACGCATGGCCATGAGGATGAGGGTGAAGATCAATCCGCCTCCCATATATGAAAGCCTGATTTTGTCCGGATCGGAGGGGAACTGGAGCCATCTCTGCAGCCTGTTAAACGCCTCCCATCCGACCCAATCCTTAAATCCGACCGCCTTGGCGTTTGCGCCCTCACGGTAGTCCACATCCAAATTGGCCCAGTATACCGAAAAAAGGCTCACCACAATGGCCACCAGCATCGCCACCAAAAGCCCTTTATTGCTCATCCGCGAGTTTTCGGCCATCTTGAACGCCTCAAGCTGATTGGGCATCGGATGGTTACGAAAGCCTCGGTTGAACCAGTGTAACATTGACATGACCGTCTGGCTTGCCGGGGACATGTTCTTGGTGCCGATCATGTAGCTCATTATGTAAAGCGGGTTGACGAAGTGATCGCCCGCCGAGATCTCATGTGGTGTTCCCAGCTCGGCCCGAACGCGGGTTATAGCGAAGGCGATCAACGTATACATCGACAGGAAAACGGCCGCCACCCAGAGCTGAGAGCCGGCCACATACAGAAACCAAAGCAGAAATCCGGCTGATAGGAAAAAGCCGAAGAAAGCCCATCGATACGGTATGGGCTCGTTCGAATCATCTATCTCCGTCGACAGACCGATTGCCTTTTTAAACGCCTCTACGAGATGTTTTCTGGTGGTCCATACCGCCACGAAGGCGAGGGCGAACCACGCCCCGGAGGCCTGTTCGCTGAAATACGGAAATCCCCTCAACCCAAACGCCCTGCCGAAGACCTGCTCCATCATCCTGAAGACGAAGAAGAACCAACACGAAAAGGAGAGATCCAACGGCAGGAAGAAGGCCAGCCCTATGGCGAAGGGATACATGGATATCCTCGTCCACCTCAACGCATCCCAGGGTTTATCGGTGAAGACATATCCGATGTTGGTGAGCTTGATATATTTTATCTTGGGTATGGAGGGATAGATGTAATTCAGGCCGTTGATGATGTCTATGGCGGCCGCGAGGGCGAATCCCGCCCACATGATCTTATTCCTGAAAAGCGTCGATCCTCCCTCATGCGTCATGCCAAGCGGCAATTGTATGATGGGATAGGCCAACTTCTCCTGCTCCGTCCATCTCTTCCGGATGATCACGTTGAGGCAAAGCAGCATGAAGACCAGCACGAGAAAGAATCCGCCCCATATCGCCAACGGCCTGACCCACGGCCAGAAGTTCTTCCCTATATACATGCTTGATTCGCCCATGTAGTACCCCTCCAGCACCGATTTGTCCTTGACCGTCAGCCAGGAGGGGATATATCTGAAAAAGAGCTGTTCCCATTCGTTCTCAGGGGTGGCGAACCAAAAGGGATGAGCTATCTGGCCGAAGAGGTTCTGGAAGGTATCGTGACCGGCGAAGGTCATCGATACCACCAACATTATGTATATCACGAGAAGTTCAACCTGGTTGAAAGCGGAGCGAGGGAGGAAGCGTTTGAGCAGAAAGTTAAAGCAGGTGACGAGAAAGAGGATGAAAACCGGCTCGATGAAAAGCGGCAGGCACGACCCGTCCAGCGAGTAATATTTCACCTCGACCACGGTCACCCAGTAGACGTTTACCGGTATAAGCAGAACGCCGATGAGGAGCGATCGCAGTGTGACCTTGAACCGATCATCCTTTCGCTTGACGAACTTCTCCCTCATAAACCTTCCCCTATCAGCAGCTCAGCTATCTGGATCGCGTTCAGCGCCGCTCCCTTGCGTAGGTTATCGGAGACCACCCACATGTTCAACCCGCACTCGATCGTATCGTCCTCCCTGATCCTCCCCACGAACACCTCATCTTTGCCGGCCGCATCAACCGGCATCGGGTATATCTGCCTCGACGGATCATCCTGAACGATAACGCCAGGCGCCTTGGAGAGTATCTCCCTGGCCTCATCCGCCGTTACTTTTACCTCCGTCTCTATGTTCACCGACTCGGAATGGGCGTAGAAGACGGGAACCCTGACTGTGGTGGCCGTAACCTTTATCGAATCGTCCTCCATGATCTTCCTAGTCTCGTTGACCATCTTCATCTCCTCTTCGGTATATCCGTTGGGCAGGAAAGCGTTCGACTGTGGGATCTGAGGCAGGGCGTTGAAGGCGATCTGATAGGGGAATTTCTCGCAGACGACCGGTTTACCCTCCAGCGCCGCCCGGGTCTGTTCTCTCAACTCCACCACGGCAGACCATCCCGCTCCGGAGACGCTCTGAAAAGTGGTGACGACCACTCTCCTGATGCGAGCAATATCATGTATGGGTTTAAGAGCCACCACCATCTGAATCGTCGAACAGTTCGGATTGGCTATTATGCCCTTATGTTTGAAGGCAGCATGGGGGTTGACCTCGGGAACAACAAGCGGAACTTCGGGATCCATCCTGAAGGCGCTTGAATTATCGATGACAACACATCCCTTCTGAGCGGCTATCGGCATAAACTCTCTGCTGACGGAGCTTCCCGCCGAAGCGAGAACGATATCCAACCCATCGAACGAATCTTCGGTCAACTCCTCGACGGTGATCTCCTCCCCCTTGAATGGCAGCTTTTTCCCGGCCGATCTGCTGGAGGCGAGAAGTCTAAGGGATGCGACCGGAAACTCCCTCTCCTCCAGTATCTCCCTCATAACCCTTCCCACAGCGCCTGTGGCGCCAACTATGGCAACCCTATACCCACTGCTCATATCAAATCCAACCTCATCCTGAACTGGAATTCGGGCTATATTCTAACAAACATCCTCCGCTCACGCAAGATCGAAGTGAAGAATCACGATCCACGTCATTTGACATGGGAGTCCATCAAACGGTATACTACTACCGTTTGTTCTGAAAGCCTCGACCCCCTATGGGGAATCCCATGAGATGGTAATGAGAGGATGAGATGGAGGAGGAAAGGAAGGTTATCGTCTGTTCCTTCTGTGGAAGGATGGAGAAAGAGGGGGAAAATTTCATAACCGGCTCTTTGGGCGGAGCCATATGTAGGGAATGTGTGGAGCTATGTGAGGAGATAGTAAGGCTCGGCAAGGATCAACTTGAGGCCGAGATCCTCTCGCCGGAGAGGATAAAGGAGATGATCGAAGCGCAGGCCGAAGGTAAGCTTACCGTCACGGAGCCCGGCATCGGTTACTGGACTAAGAGAGATAACCGTATAACTACCAAGGGAACCACCGTTCAGATCTCTCAATAGATAGAAGGAGGCGATCGGTTGGAGGCGACGATCCTCGCCCTGCTGAAGTTAGCAGCGGGAATTATCCTTATCACGAAAGGAGCCGATTGGTTTACCGAAGCGGCGGTCAGAATAGCCGAAGCGACCCATGTGCCCAGGGTTATAATCGGGGCGACTATAGTAAGCCTGGCCACCACAATGCCGGAGTTCACCGTCTCGACCTACTCCGCCCTGACAGCAAGGGCTGATTTCGCCGTGGGGAACGCCATCGGATCAACGGTGTGCAACATAGGACTGATCCTCGGAACCTGCCTGATGATCCGGCCGATGCTTATAGACCGCCCCTCGCTGACCTTTCAACAGGGGCTGATCATGGTAGGGGCAGGCGGTGCGGTAGCCCTTTTGGGCATCAACGGGGAGCTTTCAAGGCTGGATTCAATACCGCTTATCCTGGGCCTTGCAGGATACATATATTATTCAGTGCGCGCCGCCAGAAACGAAAGGAACAAAGCGCTGCTGGAGCTGGTTGATATGGCCGACGGCGATGTGGAGGAGTCGGGAATCAACCTTCGAAGGGAGATCCTCCTCTTCTTGTTGGGAGCGGGATGTGTGATCTTCGGCAGCAGATGGCTGGTCAACAGCGCTGAGCTGATCGCCCGCAGATTAGGGGTGCCTGAGCTGATAATCGGTGTGACTCTCGTCGCTCTGGGAACCTCACTGCCGGAGTACGTCACAGCCCTGACCGCCACGATTAAAGGATATCAGGAGATATCGGTCGGCAATATCATGGGAGCCGATATATTGGACATCCTATGGGTTCTAGGCGGAACATCGCTCGCCGAAAAGTTGCCCATACAGGATCAAACCAAAGTGTTGGATTTTCCCGTTATGCTGTTGCTCATGATCATGCTCACGCTTTTCGCCAGAACCCGCAATAGGATCAGCCGCTTGGAGGGATTCGCTCTCTTCGCCGTCTACGTCATCTATCTGACGGTGATGTTTATGAAGTTCAGGGTTCCCTAGGGAGAGGATTCGACGAGACCGCGTAGGATCTCGAGATTCCGCTCGAACATCTCCAGGGAATCAGGCGTCTCCAACACCCCTGGAAGGGAAGAGAATCTATCGTCATTGAGCAGCATCCTGAAGGGATCAAGTCCCATCATACCCTCGCCGATGTGTTCATGTCTGTCCTTACGGCTACCGGATGGAAATTTGGAGTCGTTCAGATGAAACGCTTTGAGCTTCTCCAACCCTATTATATCCTCAAATCTGCCCAGCGTCTCATTATATCCTTCCGGCGTGGTGATATCATACCCGGCAGCGAAGGTATGGCATGTATCATAACATACGGCATATCTACCTTTAGGCTCCGCCGCGTCGAGAACATATCTTATCTGTTCAAAGGTATAACCCAGGTTGGTTCCCTGGCCGGCGGTGGTTTCAAGCAGGACGATCACGTCCGGCGCCTCCGCCATCGAGACGGCGCGGGAGAGATTTTCGACGAACCTCTTTAACCCCTCCTCCTCACCAGAACCCAAATGTGAGCCCAGGTGCGTGACGAGATATCTTATACCTAGAGCCTGGCATCGCTCCATCTGATCGACGAAGGAGGCGACGGATTTATCGATCGTTTCGGGCTTAGGGGAAGCGAGGTTGGTTAAATAACAGTCATGTCCCAGTATCTCCATGACGGAGGAGTTCCGCCACGCCTCCCGGAAGGCGTCGATCTCCTTTGATGTGAGGGGTTTCGCCCTCCATGAGCGGGGGCTACGTGTGAAGATCTGGATGGATTGACACCCCAACTTCTCGGCAAAGGCGATCGCTTTATGTAACCCACCGGCTGCGGGAACATGAGCGCCTAAGAGCACGGCTATTCCTCCTCTTCTCCTTCCTCAGCCAGATCGCACCTTTCCAGATCATTATCGGGAATCTTGAAGGGCGGATCCTGACCCATGCGTTTGTAATAATCGGCAAGGGCGGATTTTAAGGCTTGTTCGGATAGAACTGAACAGTGCATCTTAACTTTTGGCAGGCCGCCCAGCGCCTCGGCTATAACCTTATTCGTGACCTTAAGCGCCTCATCGATCGTCTTCCCCTTTATCATCTCAGTGAGCATCGAGCTGGTGGCTATAGCGGCCCCGCAGCCGAAGGTCTGGAACTTGGCATCCACTATTTTATTATCCTCTATCTTGATGTAGAGCCTCATTACATCGCCGCAGACCGGGTTTCCAACGGTCCCGACGCCGTTTGCATCCTCGATCATCCCGACATTTCTCGGATTAAGAAAGTGCTCCATCACCTTTGAACTGTATTGTGACTGAAAATCAGAAACCATCGTATCACCCTTTATACATCAAGATGGTAAATCAATAAATAGTATAACACCTGAATTCAGGCGCGGTCAAGTTATTCTAGGGCTTTTCAATGATTGTATGATTTAGTATACTCAGTAGATCACAATGACTGAGAATCATCGGGTAGGATGAACATTATCTGCCACTATCTTTTCACTTTCAGTGATCATTCAGGCTGTCAAGTAGGCAGCGAGTTGGTCGACGGTAGCACCGGAGCGG
>JAGGXZ010000099.1 GCA_021162805.1 Candidatus Poribacteria bacterium | reverse complement strand
TGTTTCAGGTAGCTATCCAGAAGCATATCTTCACTCATTCTTCTTCTCCTTCCAATAACAGATCATACTTGCCCAAATCAACCGGATGATCTCCAACTCCAACAAGCTGGGGATGTGAATCCAACTCTACTGGTGGTATCTCCTTCCGCCTCCTCAACTTCCTCTTGAGGGTGATCAAGATGAAGTTTCAATCTTATCGGCTTGGCATGCTGGAAGGCCCCTGGCCGCTTCTCCAATAAGGGCAGGTAGTGCAGAGGATCTATCACCTCCTGATGCCTCCTATAGCAGCGGGGATGAGTGGCTATCACCTTATCCATGCGCAGGATCTTTATCCGGAAAGGATACGCCTTCAGCAGAAGGTTCCTCTCAACCTCATCGGCCGGAACTGAGTACCGGTTCGTCTCAAACTCAACCTGGCTGTATCCGTTGACTCTCACCGGCAGGATGCGGCAGCAGTCCATATCCCTTTCAGGCAAGGGCAGCAGGTATTCCTTCTCCATCTGCCATGTTTCTCCTATCGTCATCTTATGCCCCTTTACTTTCCTCTCTCTGAGAGGGAAAGGCCATCATGAACAACTTCCTGCTATAGCATAGTCGCATGGTGAAAAGTTGCACTATCTCCTCTTCACCTCGTCCTGATCACATGGGTGGTGAACCCCAGAAATCTGACCTTGCCCGTTCGTTTGAGTTGATCAAATGCTTAGAAGAGCTCATCACATATCACCTGTTCAGCCCGAGCTTCGGTCCGTCAAATATGAACCTCATCTGGATACCACGTAAGGAGGAAAACACGGAACATTCAGCCTTTGGATTTCACCTTATAGATCACGCTCTCGCCTTCTCTATAGACCTCTTTGAACTCCTCTCGATATCTCTCTATCGACGGCACGAGATACTGTTTCGTCACAGAGGAGATGGGGTTGACGATCACGTAATCTGCTCCGATCCCGTGTATGAATCCGATGACCTCATTCGGGTTCGGCACCCATGGGAAGCTGAAGGTCTTCCGACCGGATAACAGATATACCCAGGATGGTCTATCGCTGACCACGATGGTTTCAGGCGGCGTGTTAACCCTGATCCAGTTTATGACATCCAGAAAATCCGAGACGATCCTGCTGTAATAGGGCTTGGCGTGCTCCGCCTTGATGATGTTGAGGTCCGGGTTTCGGTTTAACCCTATCAGGAGCAAGGTGAGCATTAGGAGAGATGCCTTGCCCATCAAGCTGCGAGTTTTCCCGCCAATGGAAAATTTCAACCTGATGGCTGATTCGATCGAAATCAGTATGAGCTCGGCGGTTTTCAGGAGATAGTAAAATATGAAGGGGATAACCGGAACGAGAAAGCGCTCGCCCTGCCAGGAGGGCCATGCCAGATACACCAGCATGTAGAGCGGGAAGTAATACTCAACGATCGTTCTTCTCCTTATGAGGCAATATATCAGTCCGATTAGCACCACTGCTGAAATGACATGGGCGAGCGCAGCCTCTCCGCCGACTCTACCCGACACGATGTTGGATATCAGACCTTCATAATAAACGATATTTCGACGCAGCCTGACGATGAGATCCCAAAATCCTATCGTCCTGGAATATGGATCGCTCGGGTTAACGAGGATAAGCTCCCTCCCGTATCCCAGGCTTTCCCTCAGGATCGATGGGAGCCGTTTTTCCGGGCTTATAGTCCGGTTTCTGATCGTCCAAAGAAGGGCCGGAATGAGGAAAGTTACGCCGATAAAAGCCGCCTTCCTCAGTTTCAATCTAAACCCCTCGCCTGATTCACCTTCAAGGAGGAGGTACAGGAAGGCGGCCGCGGCAAGCGACACTCCTACTCCCCTGGTGAAATAGGATGTCAAGATCAGAATCGAGGTGATCACCCCGCTCTTATTGAGTGCATCTCTCTTCTCCCCATACCGTCGGATGGGGATCAAGGCGAGCATGGAGAAAAACATATACGGCAGATCGGAGAGGACCCTTGTCGCCTCGAGCATCAGCGGATATGAAGCCGCCGTCAGGGCCATCACCGCCAATGCGATCCACGTGCCGGCTATCCCTCTGATCAGGATGAAGGTGAGCCATATCGCCCCCAATCCCGTAAGCACGATCAAAAGCCTCATCAGAAGGAAGTTGTATCCGAAGATGCCGGTGATAGGCGCAAGCAGAAGCGGGAACATGAAGGGATACTTGGTATGGGCGTATCCCATATAGGTGTAGCCATGTCCTGTGGCCAAGGCCCTGCTGACGGTTATGTATATGGCGCTATCCCATGTGGGTTTCCAGTGGCCGTTGACGAGGAGAAGATATACCAAGCTGATCAGCACCATGAGTATGAAGGGCAGAGTGTCTTTCACCTTCATAGGATAAGCTTCAATTTGCCCCAGATGACAGCCACCCTCCTTCAGACGATGATATAAACGTTTGTCTAAATTACTCGACTTTTGCAGTAACTCTACTGGTAAAAGAGACTGATATAAGATAACATAAGTGAGCAAATCATTCCAGGAGGCCTTTTATG
>JAGGXZ010000098.1 GCA_021162805.1 Candidatus Poribacteria bacterium | reverse complement strand
TTGAGCGTCAGAATCACCATCTTTTTCACCCCCTTTCGTTTGGAGTTAGGAAAGTGGAGGGGGGAATATTTCCCCCTGCCCCTTCAGGTATTATAATACTTTCAGCCTTTTGTGTTTGACAATACCAGGAAGAAAGATAGGGATGAGAAGATGAAAAGATTTGATTCTTTTTCGGCCTTTGGTGCCGGGAGGGGAGATTTTACCCTTATCAAAGCGTTGAAAAGCCCTGCGAACGATAGCGCGCTCTTGACATGTCTGGGGGAATGGAGTATACTATGTGGTGATCCTTCTTAGAAAATAAAGGAGGTTGATGATGAGGATATTCACGGCATGCATAGCGACCTGTTTCATGTTGTCCTTTTTCGCCCTTGCGGGCGCGGAGGAGATTAATGCGGCACAGGTAGATACATACCTCGTGCCTATGAGGGGAGACGTTGAGATCAATATCGACGCCAACCTCAGCGAGTGGGATAACCATCCCAGAGTTCTCGTCATGGGAGAGGATACCTGGGAACCCTTAGGCGGCAATTGGGATGGGCCAGATGATCTGACGGCAAGACTACGGGTCCTTTACGACGAAAACAATCTCTATTTCGCCCTTCAGGTGGCCGACAACCAGTATGCTCCCAAGGGAAGTGGACATCCCTGGGAGGATGAGGGAGTGCAGATCGCCATCGACACATCGGCGGGCAAGATCGATCCGGGTTGGCCCAACAAAACCACCTATCTGTATAACTTCGCCGTTGATGACGGATGGCAGAAGGAAGCAGGGCCGTTCATGGGCGATGCGATAATCGAGATGAAACGGGATGAGGCGACAAAACAGACGATTTATGAGTGGCAGATGCCCTCTGATATCGTCAAATCCACGGAGGGAGGGGTTAAATTCAAGCCCGGCATGGAGATCGCATTCGCCATCATCGTCAACGACAGCGATGAGGACGCCATAGGGCAAACCGGTTGGGTTGGTTGGGGTAACCACACGATCGTTTTCGGCAAAAACCCTGAGGAGATGAAGACGCTCGTGCTGGGCGGTGAGCCCATGGCCGTGAATCCTGCCGATAAACTTGCTACGTCGTGGGGCAAGATCAAGAAGATCCGTTGATAAACGATTCATGGGGTGGGCATCAGCCCGCCCCGCTGACATTCTAAGGGGGATAAGCGATGAGGGTGTTTATAGCATGGATAGCAGTCTGCTTTATGTTGTCCCTTCCCATTCTTGCTGGCGCCGTGGAGGAGCTAAACGCCGCCGAGGTGGATACATACCTCGTGCCTATGAGGGGAAGCGCGGAGATCAAGATCGATGCCAACTTCGACGACTGGAAGCTGCATCCCAGGGTCCTCGTCATGGGGAAAGACACGTGGGAACCATGGCAGGGCGGCAAGCGCACGGGAGATGACGACCTGCTGGCTAAGCTTCGGGTTCTCTATGACGAGGATAACCTCTATTTCGCCCTCGAGGTAACCGACGACCAGTATCTCCCTAAAGGAAGCGGAAACCCGTGGGAGGATGACGGGATACAGATCGCCATCGACACATCGGCGGGCAAGATCGATCCAGGTTGGCCTAATCAAACTACATATCTTTATAACTTCGCCGTAGATGATGGGTGGCAGAAGGAGACGGGCCCGTTTATGGGGGACGCGATAATCGAGATGAAACGGGATGAGGCGGCGAAGCAGACGCTTTATGAGTGGCAGATGCCATCCGACATCGTTAAGTTTAAAGCCAGCCCGCCCAAGTTTGAACCCGGCATGAAGATCGCCTTCGCCATCATCGCCAACGATAGCGATAAGGGCGAGGTGGGACAATGTGGCTGGGTTGGCTGGGGCAACCACACGATCGTTTTCGGCAAAAACCCTGAGGAGATGAAGACGCTCGTGTTGGATGATAAACCCATGGCCGTGAATCCCGCCGACAAACTGGCCACGTCATGGGGCAAGATCAAAGAGATCCGCTGACGGATCAGGGGGCGGGATTTAACCCGCCCTACCGATCCTCTCCTTTTATCGCCTCTATCTGCGATGGATCTCGGACGATGATCTCAGGATACCTATACCTCCCCTTTTTATAAAATTCCACTCTTCCCGTGACCCTGATCCTCTTATTGAGGTAGTATTCTTCAGGCTCTATCCCCATCTTCTGGAACTTCTTCACGGTGTCTGAGAAGATGACAACCGTGAAATGCTTGTGGTATTCCTTCGCCTTTGAGTCGAGGAAGCTCGTTCCTGATTTCCTGGACTTGAAGGTCCTCTCCACCTTAAACCGAACAGCACAGATCTTGTAGAGATACTTCTTGAGATTGTTCTCCAGCTCCTCAACCGTTATATCGGGTATCCTCCACCAGAGCCCCAGCTCCTCCTCTTTGGCTTCCCTTTGCAGCATCTCAAACTGATCGGCATACTTGACGTTTGGGGGTATGATCATGAAGGTGGCGTATCCCTGTGACAGGAATATTGCGTTGACCATAGAGAGTTTGAGCGGATCGAGGTAGACATAGGCGAGCAGGCGGTCGTATTTATCCTTCCGCTGCTTATCGAATTCCAGCCATACCGTTTTCCCCTCGACGAGCGCCTTGTTATACTCAAAGGCCTCCTCTGCGAAAGGCTCGCCCGGTTCCCCGTCTTTACCCCTTTCGGGGGCATCTATTCCGAGGTATCTCACCATTCTTTCTCCCCTTTCGCCTTCCACCGTGACGACTATGGTATCGCCGTCGATCACCCGCACGACATGACATTTCAGGAGCTCCTCATCACCCCTTGATGAGAGCAGAAGTCCGCCGATCGCCGCCAGGAGGATGAGAAACACGGAGGGTATCAGCCATTTCCTGCGCATCACCTTACCCCCATAAGTTTTAACACTTCATCATGGATCAACCCGTTTGAGGCCAGGAAAGGCATCTCGGCACCGCACAGGAGGGGTGATCGGTCGGGAATGGGAAAGTAAGCTCGGCCGTTATGATCTGTAAACCTGCCTCCTGCCTCTTGTAGTATCAACGCCGCCGCTGCAACGTCCCAGAGATGTGTCTTAACGTCCAGACATCCATCCCATATCCCCATCGCCACGTGACATATATGCAGCGCCGCGCTGCCTAAGCTTCTGCATTTGCCCAAATAGGCCATGAACGACGGGAGGGACGCTATGACGTCGGCTGAGACGCCGAAGAGTGAGACTGAGGAAAGCGACCTTCGGGAATTGACGCCTATCCGATCGCCGTTGAGGAACGCCCCCTGACCCTCAATGGCATATATCATCCATTCGCGGTTCGGATCGTAAACGACGCCCAGTACAGGCGAGCCTCTATGTAGCAGGGAGATCGAGACGGAGAATATAGGCATTCCCGAGGCGTAGTTGCTCGTCCCATCCAATGGATCGACCGCCCATAGATATTCCACATCCCCGCCTCGTCCATTTCGGGAGAGGCCGAACTCCTCACCCAGGATCACATGATCGGGGAAAGCGGATTTTATCCCCGAGGCTATCAGCTCCTCGGACCGTTTGTCGGCCTCCGTCACGATATCACCGATACCCTTGAACTGTATGCAATTCACGTTCCCGAAATATCTCATCAGAAGCTCGCCGGAATCGCGGGCGAGGGAGATAGCCTTATCAAGGGCATCCTGTAAATCCAATCGCTCACCTCCTTTTGCTCCGATTCTATGCGAACCCATGGAGATTATACCGGAGGTGAAATGGAGTGTCAATTTACATCTCAGAGGCCCCTTGTGCTATAATAGTGTGAAACCCAAGTTTCCGTTATTCGTATCATATCTCCGATCCTGGGGAGGTTGTAGTTTGGATCAGATTACCGACTCGGCCTGGGCTGAAAGGGTTAAACTAGGAGATCAGGCCGCTTTTAAGCTGCTTTTCAGAAAGCATGCCGGATGGGTTTATAACAAGGCTTACAGGATGCTGAAAAACCATGAGGATGCCGAGGAGGTCTGTCAGGACGTCTTCATGAAGGTCTGGACGAAGATAAATCTATGGGACCCGAAACAGGGTTCGTTTCAAACCTGGTTGAACGAGATCGCCAAAAATACCATCATAGATGCGTTGCGTAAAAGACGACGGGATAAGGAAAAACCGATGAGATGGGTGGACGAGGAAAAAAGGGTAACCCTGCTTGACCTGATGCCCGATCCCAGACCATCCCCGGATAAAGAGGTCGAAAACAGGGAAGCATATGAGCTGATCGAAGAGGCGCTGCTAGAAGTCAGACGAGACGAACACCGAATCGCCTGGGTTCTGAGGCATATAGAGGGGTTGGGGATATCTGAGATCGCAAAGATAATGAACCGAAAGGAAAACACGATTAAGGTCTGGATCTTCCGATGCTCAGCCGAACTGAGGCGCCTCCTCAGGGCTAAAGGGGTTGAGCTTTAAACGGAGGTTTGGCATGAGTGATGAGCTTGATAGAGCTGAGCTGCTCGAAGCGTACGCGGCTTCGATGAGAGGGGAGAAAGTCCCCAGACGATACAAGAAGCTCCTATCATCCCCCCCTGACGAGGAGATAGAGGGGATGTTGAGACTGCTGAGATTCGTCAGGGAGAACTTCAGGGAATCCGAGTTCACGGCTCCTAGACCCGGAGCCCTTGACAGGATTGAGAGGGCGATCCTCGGATCGATCGGAGCGGAGGAAAGCGATCGCGAGATGCCCATGGATTTAGCTCTAACCCCGGCATACAGCAGAGAGCCGCATGGAAGCGATAGCGAGTTGGTCCAGCGGGATTACGATTACGACGGTGAGGAGAGACAAGCGGTGGCGGTTAAGCTCAAGATCATCTATCATGAGGGGACAAAGGAGATACGATCCGTGGAAATACCGCTCTCAGGTGAAACGGAGATCATCATCGGCAGGGGGCGTGAGGTGGATATCAGAATATCGGACCCATCCAGAAGGCTCTCCAGAAAGCATGCCGCACTTCGATTCGAGGACGGAAAGCTCATGATACTCGATCTTAATAGCACAAACGGGACTTTTCTTAACGGCAGGAGGGTGGAGAAGGCTTCGATATCCGAAGGTGACGTGATAAGGATGGGCGGCATTAGAATCGAGGTGATCGAGATATGAACCCCCATGAGATATTCATGGAGGCGTTCAGGCTTAAAAGCCGGGACGATCTAGCGGGCGCTTTAAGGCTTTATATGAGAGTGATCGAACTCGATCCGAACTGCGCCGGGGCCTATCTCAACGCCGGGGCGATCCTTTTCATAATGAGGAGATATCCCGATGCCGTAAAGTTTTATAGAAGAGGATTGGAACTTTCCCCGAAGAACCTGCCCGCTCTACTTGATGCAGCTAAAGCCTGCGAGATGATCGGAGAGTGGGACGAAGCGCTGAGATATCTGAATGAAGCGCTTTCGATCGATCCCTCCTCAGAGGTGGCGTTGAGGAGAAAAGAGCGGATTCTCAAGGAGAAAAAAGCCTTTGAGGTTTTAGAAGGACATGTGGACGAGCTAGATCGATTCTTGGAGAGGCTCAGGCGAGAATTCAGCGAGAGGTTCGGCATCGAGCTGCCACGAGCTGAGGTTAGGATCGTAGGGGAGAAACCGCCGCAGATGCCGGAATGGTCGGCAGGGATGCTTGAGGGATATATAGGATTGGTCGTGCATGGGGAGTTCGATCCGGGCGTTACGGTCGCCGTCATCAGACATGAATACGCACATCTCGCCCTTAGATCCATCTGCGACGGGATTCCCCCCGGATGGATGGAGGAGGGCATAGCGGAGTTTCTCTCGGGAGTTTTCGCCGATCTCGATCGAGAAAGGCTCCGGGAGGCCGCCGTAAGAGGTAGGCTGATTCCGTTAAGGAGGCTTGAGGATTTAAGAAACTTGTCGGCTGAAAGGGTTCGTCTGGCATATGCCGAGGCCCGCTCGGCCGTCGAATATCTGATAGCGCTTCTGGATTGGAAGCCATTTCTGGAGCTGGTGAAAACCGCCGCCGTCAAAGGAGCGGATCGCTCCATAAGGGATCACCTAGGGATGAGCCTGGACGAGTTTGAAGGGGAGTGGATGAGATCCATCCTATCCTCCTCTCAACTCCGCCCGAAGGACCTCGAGGGTGACCTTCAGGGTGGCCGCTGCCGGTATGGCGATTATAAGCCCCAGAAATCCGAAGATCTTCGCGCTGACGAGAAGCACAAAGACGGTTGTTATCGGGCCTAAGTCCATGCTCTTACCGACGATCAACGGAAATAAGATCATGTTGTCTATAAACTGGAGGACGAAGAAGAGGATGATGGCCAGGATCAAAATGATCGGCTTGAAGTTCGGATCGACCAGGATCATGATACAGGCTGGAATGGCCCCCAGAACCGGCCCGACATAGGGGATCAGGTTCATCACGCCCGTTATCACCCCCAGTAATCCGTAAAACCTGACCCTCAACAGAGCAAGACCAAGCACGGCGATCGCTGATAACACTACCGTCTCAATCGCCCTTCCCCTTAGATAGCTTCCCAACTGCCTATCTATCTCATGTATCAGAACCAAGGTCGTCTCGAAGTATCTGTTTGGAACCATATCGATCAGCCTCTTCTTGAATCCTCTGCCGCTTATGAGCATGAAGAGAGAAAGAAAGGGCACGATGACAGCCATGGAAAGTATGGAGATAAAACTGCCCATAGAGGAGACCGCCGCTTGAAGGATGGGGGTTATCCTCTCAGTCAGTTTCAGCTTCGATATGAATTCCGAGACGGTATTGAAATCGATTCGATCTGTCAGCTGGGGAAATCGCTCCATCAGGCGATCGGAGAGCCCGGAAAGCTTGGCGTCAAGCTTCTTGGTGATATCAGGAATGCTGGCGGTAAGGTTTCGCACCTGCGCGGTGGCCCTGTTGACCACCACGAAGGTGGCTGAGCCTATCATGCCGAGTATCAGGATGGAGATGATGAATATAGCCACGCCCCTGTTGACGTTATGCCTTTCCAAAAGGTTGACCATCGGGCTGACTGTATAGGCTAGGAAGAAGGAGACCGTAAACAGCGCCAGTATCCTCCTAAGTATATAGAGGACCCCGATGATGAGAGCCAAGGCTATGATACCCGTGGCGACGGCTATAAACTGAAGCAGCCCTTCAGATCTTGAGCTCCACCTCTCCTCTCTCATCCCTTAACCTTTCAACTAATCTCTCATATTGTTCATTGGTCATGATCAGACGTTGAGCTATGATCCTTCCGAGCTGATAGAGCACCTTCGCGGCCAATCTCGGGTCCCTATCCATCAGGTCGAAAAGTTCGGGCCTGAAAAATCCTACAAGCTGACATCTGGTCGATGCTATAGCGGAGGCCGTTCTGGGGAGCTTATACAGCAGCCCAACCTCCCCGAAGAAATCACCCTCGCCAAACACGGCCAGAGTTATCTCCTCCCCCTGAGCAGATCGTCTGACGATCCTTACTTCTCCGCTCTTGATTATATACATACCGGCGGAGGATTGACCTTCCCGGAATATGGTCTCGTTCTCGTCGTAGATCCTCTGATATGCTATTTGTGCGATCTTTTTCAAATCCCTATCGCTGAGCTCAGCGAATATAGGCGTGCTTCTAAGCACCTCGATGATATCCTTCTCCCTCTCACTTCCACGTTTGGTGAGATTCGACCATACACCACTGAAATGCAGGCCTCTCATCTTCCGGCAAATCTCCTCAATTTCATAGCCTCGCTCCTGGTCATCCTCGCTTTGAGAAGAACGTGATTCTCCGAATATTCGCTTTTCAAGACCGTTCCATGTTCATGGACGTAATTTATGATCTTGCCGTCAGCGTATGAAAGCTTGAGGTTCAGCGTGATCTCGCTTCGAGCCATCTCATCGGCGAGGCGATTTTTAAGCTCCTCCAGCCCTATCCCCTTCAGCGCTGATATCTCTACGCTTTCGGGAAACTCGATTCTGAGCAGATCGAGCTGTGACTCATCCTTGATCCTGTCGATCTTATTAAAAACCATCAGCGTCGGTTTATCCCCGGCTCCGAGCTCCCCCAATACCTCCATAACGGCGTCTATCTGTTTCCTGGCCTGTGGATGGCTGGCATCCACCACGTGTATCAACAGATCGGCTTCCATAACTTCCTCAAGAGTTGCCTTAAAAGAGGCGATCAACAGATGAGGTAATTTCCTTATGAATCCGACGGTGTCGGTGATTAACATCTTTCTCTTACCCGGCAGGCGAACGAGTCTCGTGGTGGGATCGAGGGTGGCGAAGAGTTTATCCTCGGTGAACAGATGTTCATCTGCGAGCGCGTTCAAGAGGGTGGATTTTCCTGCGTTGGTATAACCCACCAGCGCAGCGGAGAAGATATCCTCCCTCCCTCCTCGTTGGATATGGCGTCGCTTCTCGACCTCCTTAAGCTCCCTTTTTAGCTGAGATATCCTGAGGCGGATGAGACGTCTGTCAAGCTGGAGCTGAGTCTCGCCGGGCCCTCTGGCTCCCACTCCGCCCACTCCTCCGCTCGGACCTGCTCCGACGATTCTGGAGAGATGTGACCACTGTCTTACCAGCCTGGGCATCATATATTGGAGCTGTGCCAGTTCAACCTCCAGCTTGGCTTCCTTAGTTCGAGCGCGTTGGGCGAAGATATCCAGTATGAGCGTTGTCCTGTCTATCACCTTTACCTGGAGCGCCTTCTCCAGATTCCTGGTCTGGGCGGGGGAGAGGTCATCGTCAAATATCACCACATCGGCCTCAAGCCCCTCCACCATCTGAGCTATCTCCTCCACCTTGCCCCTACCTATGAAATAGGTGGGATCGGGTCTGGAACGCGATTGTATAACCTGTCCGACGATCACAACTCCTGCCGTGTCAGCCAGTCGCTCCAACTCCTCCAGAAACTCCTCCACCTCCTCATATGTCCTGTCCTCCAATCTGACACCGACAAGTATACCCCTCTCAGCCTCTCTATCCGCCATTTTCGGTCGTTGCCTCCTCTTGTTCCATCTCCCGCGGTTCTGTTTCACGCTCAGTCTCAAGCTGGGGTTCCCCCTCGGGTTGAACCTTTGCTTCCTCTTTTTCCTCCCGGTAGAACCGCCTTTTAACCCGCTGCTCAAAGAACCCGTGGAAATTCCCGAGGATATAATCCAAACGCTCTTATTTCCCCCTAAGTGTAGCGGTTATCCATGAGGAGGAACGAGGAGATAAAAATCCTCGTTCCTCGCTCCTGGTTCCTCGTTCCTTTTTGCCCTAAGAGATAGGCACTTCTGACCTCTCGGATCTCTGCTACACTTAACGATAATATGAGCGAATCCAAACTGTCCTCCCTCCTCCTCACGAGAGGTCACCCTCTAAAGCTCATAGAGATCCTCCGTGCTCACCAGCTTAACGCCCGCCTTCTGAAGCAGATCTATCGTTTTATCCACCTCCTCCACCCTAAAGACCACAAGGGCGTTATCCCCGGATTTCTCGACGAACGCGTACATGTATTCGACGTTTATCCCCTCTGGAGCGAGTAACTGAAGTATTCCCGCCAATCCCCCAGGTCTATCCGGCACCTCAACACCCAGAACATCGGTCTGGGAAGCGGTGAAACCATTTTCCTTCAAGACATCGAGAGCTTTTTCGGGGTTATCCACGATGAGCCGCAGCACGCCGAAGTCGATCGTATCCGCCAACGATAGCGCCCTCAGGTTTATCCCCGCATCGCCTAAAAGTTTAGTCACCTCCGCCAGTCTTCCGACCTTGTTTTCCAGAAAGACGGATATCTGCTTAAGCTTCATTCCTCACCTCCTCAAAAGGTTCAGATCTTTCTCCTATCGATCACCCTTACGGCCTTCCCCTCACTACGCTGGATCGTTTTGGGTTCGACGAGGGTCACCTGGATGCTTAGTCCCAGCGTGCTCTCCAGCTCGTTCTGTATTTTCTTTTTCACCAGCTCGAGTTTTCTCACCTCATCCGAGAAGAGTCTTTCGTTCACCTCAACTTGGACCTCCAACACATCGAGTTGATTGACTCTGTCGACTATGATCTGATAGTGTGGCTCGGTCTCTTCGATTTCCATCAGGACGGACTCGATCTGAGATGGGAAGACGTTGACTCCGCGGATGATGAGCATATCATCCGATCTTCCCGTCACGCGCGCCATTCGGATATGAGTTCTGCCGCAGGGACAAGGCTCGGGTATCAGCTTCGTTATATCTCTGGTTCTGTATCTTATAAGCGGCATCGCCTTCTTGGTGATGCACGTAAGGACGAGTTCCCCCTCCTCGCCGTAGGGCAACCTCTCACCGGTTTCGGGGTTTATGATCTCGGGTATGAAATGGTCATCGAATATATGTAGACCGTTTTTGTACATGCATTCATTTGCCACTCCGGGGCCGATCACCTCGCTTAAACCGTAGATGTCGAGGGCATGAAGGCCGAGTCTCTTCTCGATCTGCTTCCTCATGTTCTCAGACCAAGGTTCCGCTCCGAAGAAACCGACCCTCAGATTCAGCTCCTTCAGATCTATCCCCATCTCCTCAGCCACCTCGGCGATATACAGGGCATAAGAGGGCGTACACGTCAGCACCGTCGAGCCGAAGTCCCGCATTATCATTATCTGTCTCTTGGTATTCCCCCCTGAGATCGGTATGACGGTTGCGCCGAGCTTCTCAGCTCCATAATGAATTCCAAGCCCCCCTGTGAAAAGCCCATATCCATATGCGTTCTGGATGATATCCCTCTCCGTCACCTCTCCACATCCCAGCGTTCTGGCCATCACCTCCGCCCAAACTTCGATATCGTTGCGGGTGTATCCCACGACTGTGGGCTTGCCGGTGGTGCCGGAAGATGCATGGATTCTAACCACCTGATCCATCGGCACCGCAAAGAGGCCGAACGGATAGTTCTCCCGAAGGTCATCCTTGGTGGTGAAAGGGAGCTTTTCGAGATCATCGAGCGATTTGATATCCTCCGGTTTCAGCCCAATTTCGTCGAACTTTTTTCTGTAAAAGGGGATCTTCTCGTAACATCTCCTGACGGTCCGTTTTAGCCTTTCGAATTGGATCTCCTCCCGTTTGCTCCTAGGCATAGACTCAGCTTCGGGGTTCCACATCTTATCGTCATTACCTCCTTCCCAAGTGATAGGCGAACCTGCATGTATTAGGATACAACAGCTCTCACCTGACGTCAAGAGAAAACGGCCCTCTCTGGGATGCATGATAGTCTTGACACATCTCCGATCAGGTGATATCCTTTTTGCGAACTCCCCCATGAGGAGAAAGATGCAGATCGGAATTATCGGATTGCCGTATGTCGGCAAGACCACCCTGTTTAACGCCCTAACGGGGGCTGAGGCCGAGACGGGGCTTTACTCCGCCAAGAGAACGGCGAACATTGCTGCCGTTAAAGTCCCTGATGAAAGGCTCTATCTCCTCGGCGAGAAGGTCTTCCGTTCCAGGAAGATCACACCCGTCACAATAGAATACCTGGATTTCGTCGGGATAAGAGAGGGATCGGTCAGAAGCGGCGAACTTGATAGATCTTTGCTGGCTTCTCTGAGGAACGTCGACGGGATCGTCCACGTGGTCAGGACGTTTGAGGATGAATCCGTGCCGCACGTCGAGGGATCGATCGATCCAAGGAGGGATATCGAGATCGTAGATCTGGAGCTTACCTTTGCTGACCTGCAAGTGATAGAGAATAGGCTCTCATCACTTGCCAGGGAACTTCGGGTGAAAAAGGATCCTGAGCTTGAGTATGAGCGAGATCTGCTGGAGAGATGTCAACGATCGCTTGAGTTGGGCAGGGCGTTGAGAGAACTGGAGCTATCGTCGGAGGAGGAGAGAGCAATCAGAGGCTTTCAATTCCTGACGAGAAAACCGATGCTTATCCTGCTGAACGTCGGCGAGGATCAGATGGAGGAAGCGGAGGAACTGCTCGACTCGATACGCCGGTTTTCCGAGCGGCCGGGCAGAGCCGCCATCGCCCTGTGTGCTGAGCTGGAGATGGAGATCTCACAATTAGGAGAGGACGCCGAGGAGTTCCTCAAGGAAATGGGCCTCGAAGGATCAGCTCTTCAGAGGATGGTCAGAGCCTCATATGAACTGATGGATCTGGTAACCTTTTTCACCGGAGGTGATAAGGAGACACGGGCTTGGACCGCCCCAAAGGGCACTACAGCTCATCGTGCCGCCGGAATGATCCACTCCGACATGGAGAGGGGATTTATCAGGGCGGAGGTGATAAACTGGAGGGAACTGCTAGAGTGCGGTTCGTTCACCAAAGCGCGGGAGGAGGGCAAACTCAGGATCGAAGGTAAGGAGTACATCGTCCAGGACGGGGATGTCCTACATATAAGGTTTAACGTCTAGGATACAGGAGGAGGCAGATGCCAGAGCTTTTCGAGATATTGACCAAAGAGGAAATCGCTCCGAAAATCTACCGGATGGATATTTACGCTCCCGCCATAGCTCAAAAGCGAAAGGCGGGACAGTTCGTCATACTTAGGGTATATGAGAGAGGCGAGAGAATACCGCTGACCATCGTCGACTCCGATCCGGAGCAGGGAAGCGTGCTCTTGGTCTTCCAGGTGATGGGCAAGACCACGGCGATGCTTTCAGATATGGAGGTGGGCGAGAGATTGGCCGATTTCGTCGGCCCGCTCGGCTCACCCACACACATAGAGAACTACGGCACGGCGGTCTGTGTTGCCGGCGGTGTGGGAACGGCTGCAGCATATCCGATAGCAAAGGCCCTTAAGGAAGCGGGAAACCACCTCATCAGCATCGTCGGCGCAAGAACCAAGGATCTGCTCATCATGACGAAGGAGATGGAAGCCATCAGCGACAGACTGGAGCTGACCACCGACGACGGCAGCTACGGCTTCCACGGCTTCGTCACCGATAGGCTGAAGAAGATGATAGATGAGGAGAAAGTCCACGTGGATATGGTCCTCGCCGTCGGACCGGCCATTATGATGAAGGCCGTCTCAGATCTCACTAGGCCCTACGACATAAAGACCATCGTCAGCCTCAACCCGATCATGGTCGATGGAACGGGAATGTGCGGGATGTGCAGGGTGAGAGTGGGAGATGAGATCAAATTCGCCTGCGTTGACGGCCCGGAATTTGACGGTCACCTCGTCGATTTCGATGAGCTTATGAAACGGCAGAGGATGTTTGTCGAGCAGGAGAGAAGAGCTTATGAGGAATATCTCAAAAGCAAGCAAAGCAGATATGAGGAGGGTGTGCGATGACCACCAGAGAGAGGCTTAATATACCTCGCCAGCCGATGAAGGAACAACCTCCCAAAGAGAGGATTAAAAACTTCAACGAGGTCCCCCTGGGATACGACGAGAAAACGGCCATGCTTGAGGCCGAAAGATGTCTCCAGTGCAAGGTTCCCATGTGCGTCAAGGGATGTCCCGTCGAGGTGGACATACCGGCTTTCATCAAGCTCATCAGAGAGGGCAAGTTCATCGAGGCGGCCAGGAAGATCAAGGAGACCAACTCTCTGCCCGCCGTATGCGGCAGGGTCTGTCCCCAGGAAGATCAGTGCGAAAAGACCTGCGTGTTAGCTAAGAGGGGCAGATCGGTGGCGATCGGGAATCTGGAGCGGTTTGTCGCCGATTATGAGAGAGAGCACAACGCCGTAGAGATCCCCGATCTTCCTCCGCCCACAGGGATGAAGGTGGCTGTGGTTGGCTCTGGCCCCGCGGGGATAACCGCAGCGGGGGAATTGGCCAAAAGGGGGCATAAGGTCACTATATTTGAGGCGTTGCATGAGCCGGGCGGAGTGCTGATCTATGGTATCCCCGAATTCCGACTTCCTAAATCCATCCTCAAAGTTGAAATAGATTATGTCCGGGCCCTCGGCGTCGAGATAATCACCGACGCCCCCATAGGGAAGCTTTATACGATAGATGAGCTGTTCGAGATGGGATACGACGCCGTATTTTTGGGGGTGGGAGCCGGAACGCCGAATTTTCTGGGAATACCCGGCGAAAACCTCAACGGGGTTTTAACCGCCAACGAGTTCCTCACGAGGGTGAATCTGATGCGGGCGTATAGGTTCCCCGAATATGACACGCCGATATATGTGGGAAATAAGGTGGCGGTGATCGGAGGAGGAAACGTCGCGATGGACGCAGCCAGAACCGCCCTAAGGCTCGGCGCAGAGGAGGTCTCCATCGTCTACCGCCGATCCAGAGCCGAGATGCCCGCACGTGAGGAGGAGATACGGCATGGCGAGGAGGAGGGCGTGAAATTCAAGTTCCTCGCCAATCCGGTCCGCTTTATAGGCGATGAAAACGGATGGCTTAAAGGGATGGAATGCATCAGGATGAAGTTGGGCGAGCCGGATGAAAGCGGGAGGCGACGTCCTATCCCGATCGAGGGTTCTGAATTTGTCATGGACGTCGATATGGCTGTGATCGCCATAGGCACCTCGGCTCAGCCGCTTATCCGGATGACCACGCCCGACCTGGAGTTCAACGAACGGGGCTATATCGTCGTCGATCCTGAAACGGGAGCCACCTCCAAGGAGGGGGTCTATGCCGGTGGGGATATAGTCACCGGAGCGGCCACCGTGATCCTCGCCATGGGCGCCGGAAGACGGGCCGCGGCCGCCATACACGAGTATCTGATGAGAAAGAAAGCTCAACAGGAGAAATAAGGGGGATCATCCTAAGAGGATGAATTATTCTGTAGGAGGTTTTCATGGGGACGACCTTTGCGATCGTGAAGGTCAGGAACATAGTGGCGGGCTCCGAGGAGGTGGAACTGAGGGTTAAGGTGGACAGCAGCGCAACTATGTTGGTCATCCCTGGATGGCTTCAGGAGAAGCTGAAATTCCCCATTATCAGAAAACAACAGGTCAAGTATGCCGATGAAAGAACGGAGACCAGAGATGTGGTTTACGGCGTCGAGGTGAAGATTTGCGATCGAAAAGGCGTATTTGACGCCATCGTGGAGCCGGGAAAGGAGTATGGGCTTCTCGGAGCTACTGTGATGGAGGAGCTAGACCTTATCCTGGAGCCGAGGGAACTGAAGGTTTATCCGAACCCTCGATCACCTGATATCCCCATGGCCGAGATAGAATAGAAAATGGGAGGTGTCTAGTTGAAAAGGATAGGCGTTCTGACAGGAGGAGGAGACACAAGCGCCCTTAACGCCACCCTGAAGGGAATCGCCGTCCAGACCGAGGAATATGGGCTGGAGCTCCTCGGTTTCGTCGAAGGATGGAAAGGGGTGCTTGAGGGAAGATATGTGGTGCTTAAACCGGATATGATAGACGAGAACAGAGGGGGAACGCTGATCAAGACCTCCAGGACGGATCTGCGAAAGGTGGAGGGAGGAATCGAACAGGCGGTCGAAAACCTGAGGAAGATCGGCGTTGACGGGTTGATCCCCATAGGCGGCGACGACACGCTTACCGTCGGCGCTGCCCTCTCCCAGGAGTTCACCACCGCGTTTGTGACCAAAACGATAGACAACGATGTAGGCCGTAATGCCCCAGAGGGCGAGAGGGTGGATTATGAAGAAATAATCAACTACTTCTGCCCCGGTTTCCCCTCAGCGGCGGCCAGGTTTTCATCCTTCGTTCGCGATCTACATACGACCGCCTACTCCCATGAGAGAATAATGGTCGTCGAGGCGATGGGCAGGGACATGGGATGGCTGGCCCTTTCAGGGGAATACGGCGACGCCGATATCACGATCATACCGGAACATGGGTTGAACTATGAGAGGCTCAAGGATATAGTGGTTCGTAGGTTTAAGGAGCAGAGACATCTGATCATAGTCGTCGCCGAGGGATTGAAGGATGAGGAGGGAAGGTTGATAACCTCAAGCCCGGACTATATGGACGCCTTCGGACACGCCAAACCCGGAGGATGTTCCGAGGTGATAGCCAAGAGGTTGAAGGGGGATCTGGCGAAACAGCTTGGAACTTCGAACTTCAATCACGTCATCCCCTCTTATCTTCAGAGATGCGGCCCACCGATCGAGCTCGACAGGGACTGCGCCATCGCACTAGGTAGGAAGGCGGTCGAGGCGCTCTACAGAGGCAAGGTCAACCATGTGGCATGCACGCGGAGATGCGGGGATAGAATCGAAACCGTGCTTCTGAGCTTAGATGAGGTGCTGGAATTAGATGAAGAAGGTCATGTGATCCCGAGGAAGGTGGACGAGAGGTTCTACGATCCCGAAGAGATGAAGGCCACGCCTGAGGGAATCGAGTATTTCAAACCCTTGCTGGGGCCAAAGCCGACCTCCTACAGGTATCCCGAGCTCAGGGTTCAAACCGCCTGATCAAAATATCATCTATCGTTCCGTAGGGGCACGAAACCTTGTGCCCCATTGGCATCAATTTAAGCTTTACAAAAGGGGTCATCTCTGTTAAAGTAAGAGCAAATCCAAAAGAAGAGGTGACCCCATGGATAGGATATCTCAAATAGAAGAGAATAGCGGAAGCTGACAGGGAGTCACTTTGTCAATATCC
>JAGGXZ010000097.1 GCA_021162805.1 Candidatus Poribacteria bacterium | reverse complement strand
CCTTACCCTCCGGATCGATTGAAACTATGGAGGAGCCGGGATGAGTTGGCAGATCGAGTATCGTCACTGGAAACCCGGAGATGATGATGCTATCATCGCCCTACTTTCAAATACCGGATGGATAGATGAGAAGTCCTATCGGAACAAATTCAATAATCCCGAAATCAGACCGGAGGGTATACGACTGGCAATCTGTGAGGGGAAAATAGTCGGACATGCCCTAGGTTTGTCCGATGATATCTTCGTAGAAGGGGAGATACGACGGTTCGGAAGGATAGAATATGTCTTCGTTGCACCGAAGATGAGAAGGCATGGCATCGGCAAGCAGTTAATAAAACAGTTGATCAAATACTTCGAGCGGTTGAACCCCAGGGGTATCATCCTCACGACTTACAGGAACACCCCCGCTCACGCGATGTATAGAAAGCTGGGATTTAACGATCTGGCAATAGGAGCTTTCACATCGGTCTATCCCGGTGATGAGAAATCTGAGATCAAGCTCACCATACCTGAGCCATCGGAAGTTAAGGAAATGAGGGAAATATGTGAGAGATGGGCGATGAAGAGTTTCCCTGTGATTTGGAGGGTAACCTCCAATATCCCTCCGGTGTCAAAACTTCTGAAGAGATTATACCGGGTGCTGCGTCGGAACGGAAGAATTGTGGGATATTTTCGAACGCCCGATTGCATAAGAGATCCGATAGCTCCTGATGAAGAAGCAGAGGATGTGGTGAGAGCGATTAGAGGCGCTATATCTTCACCCATTCGTTGGGCAACCACCCCAGGAAGTCGATATGAGAGTGTTCTCAGATCCCTGGGTTGTAATTTCGAATACAGCGAAGAGGTAATAATGCTGAAGCCGATAGGGAAGGAGATCGATCTAAGTGATATGGAAGTAACCTTCTGGGGTATATTTTGGTAAGGATCCGAAAGGGGGCATGGGGATGATATGGCTTTCCCTGGTCTTCGCCCTTCTCTCAACGGCGAAGGTTCAGCCTCCAAACATAGAGCTCCTTCTCACACAGAACATCACACCCCAGACAAGTGATATCTTCCTCCTCGAAGAACCGAACGACGAGCCGATAAACCTAACCCAAAATCCATCTTCATACTGTCCGAGATGGTCTCCCGACGGCAGAAGGATAGCCTTCCTCTCATCCGACAAGGGGAGGTGGAAGATATGCCTCTTCGACTTCCTCGCGGACAAGGTCAGGTTTCTGACCGACGGGACGGTCAAGGGATATTTCGACTGGATGCCGGATGGCAGGAGACTTATCATAGGGTATTGGAAAACGAAGGGATTTTATCTTCTAGATGTTGATAGGCAAAATCCCGCAAGAAGGTTCGAGGAACTTGAGAGGATACCTATACCGCATGATCTGACTTACATCTACAGCGTGGCATGTAGCAGGGATGGCGGAAAGCTGGCATACAGCGCCTGTGTGGGGAAGTTCGGTGTCTCCAGCATCTACGTTATGGATCTGAGGGATGGCAGCGTCAAGAATCTATCGAAGATATCGGAGAAACCTTTCCATGCCAACGACGATTCCCCCAGATGGACGCCCGATGGGAGGTTCATAGTTTTTGCCTCCGATAGGGATACAAACAGGAAAGGGGATGACACATATATATCATGACGAGCGATGGAGAGATAGTAGAGCGGCTTAACCTTGTGAAAAGCAGCTATTATCCGGATGTGTTTGATCCGAAATACGCTCTTGTCTCACCGCTTATCGACTTGAGAGCGATGACATGGGGGATGATAAAGCTGAGTGAATAGGGGCGAGGCTCGCCAGTGAGTATACAAAGGGGAGCTTGGGGGAATCAGTGAGAGGTAAAGGGAGATGGTTCAAGCTCATCTACCGATACACAGGCTTCATAAGATCGAGGTGGATGGCGAGATCTTCATAGCCGATCTTGACGCCTGCAGGGTTGTAAAGGCATCAGAGCTCATCTGGAAAATTCTCCAGCTCTGCCCCAAGCTTTCGAGCGAGGAGATAATCAAGGAGCTTGAAGGGGAGGAGGATAAAAAGGAGATAATCAAGGCTCTGGAGTGGTTAGAGGAGAGGAGAAAAGAAGGGCTGTTTTTCGATGACGGCGTTCGCCCCCCTCAGAACGGAAGAATCCGCATCCTCGCCCCGACTTCCCTGCCACACGGGGCCGATGTGAGGTGGAGGGCGGTGGGAGCGCCTATCTCGCATCGAAGGCTTTTGATCGCCCTCTCCGAGTTCGCAGATGTGTATGTCAACCACAGGGAGGACGCGTCCGACGGCCTCAGGTTTTTCCCTTTAAACCCGAAGGATCGCTCGTCGGTGCTGAGGGCGATGGAGTTCGGATTCGATTGTGTGCTGATCTTTTCGCCGACGGAGATGGAGTTCCTCCCGCTTCTATCCTGGATGGACATACCGTTCGTGGTCTGCATCCGCCAGCAGAGGGGAGGTGGAGGGGCGGTTATAAATGCCGTTTTGAAGTGGTATGCCTTCATGAGGGATTACGACGCCTTCATGGTCCTGACCGAATCCGGCAGGAAGCTCTACTCCCGGTTTGCGCTGGATGATTCGTTTTTCCAGATCGTTCCAAACGGGGTGGATCTGGACCTCTTCCGGCCTATGGACAAGGAGGAGGCGAAAAGGGAAATTGCTGAGATGCTCGGGCAGCCCGAGATCTGCAGAAGGAAAGTGGTGGGCTTTCTCTCTAGGGCCCTTCCGGAGAAGGGGATGGGGCTGTTCTTGAAGATAGCCGAGATGAACCCGGATCATATCTTCCTGGTGGTCGTCCCGGATCTCGGTTTTTACTTCCGTTATCGGCTGCCTGAAAATCTGGTTTACGCTGGCAGACAGCCGAGGGAGAAGCTTACCCTGTTTTTCAGCGCCTTCGATCTGCTGTGTTTCCCCACGATGGTGGGATGGGAGGCCTTCTCGAGGGTGACGCTGGAGGCTATGGCCTGTGGAACTCCCGTTGTTGTGCCCCACATCGACGGGATGCCGTATCTGGTTGAGGAGGGAGGGATAGTTGTGGAGTGTGAGGAGTTCGAGGACGAATTGGGGAGCTTCGCGGGTTTCGTCTCCCCCGAGAGGATGTCGGAGGCGATAAATGAGTTACTTGATGACGATGAAAGAAGGTTGGAGATGGGGAGGAGGGCGAGGGAGATAGCGGAGAGGTATTCATGGGAGAACAGCGCTAAGGAGCTGATGAGGCTTTTCAAGAGGCTGATGTTGAAGAGAAGATTCGATGCACGCCGACGCCGTTTTGAGGTCTGTTTCACCCGATCGGGTTCCCTCCTTTTAAACCTCACCGAGATGGGGGAATCTCCGCTTTTCGGTGATCTCTACCTTCAGACGGTGGAGGAAGGGTTGGCTTTGACTCTCCTGAAGGGACATACACTTAGGGAGGTGGAGGCTATACTGTTTCACTTCCTTCCGGAGGAGAGGGTGAGGGAGATTTTGGTGAAGGCGAAGGGTTTTGTGGAGTCCACCTCCTGAGGAGGTTGAGATATGCTTTTCAGCATCATAGCGTATCGGGCCAAAAAGGGGAAAGAGAGGGAGTTTGAGGAGTTGATGTGTGAGAGGTTCAAATCCTCTCAGGAGGAGGCGGGATGCAGGTCCGCCCAGCTCCTTAAGAAGAAGGGGGAGGAGAGAAGTTATCTATGGGTGGAGCTATGGGGAAGCGAGGAGGAGATAGAGGAGGCACATAAGAGGAAGCTTGTTCCCCCTGAGCATCCGATCTGGGTTGAGATAAGCCGGTTGTTTGAATCTGTAACGTTTCTTGGCAGATACGAAGTTGTGGGTGAGAGGTCATCCAGGAGTTTTCACCGTTTCCTTTCCGGTTTTTTCGGAAGGGAAGGGCGTTGAATCCCAAAAGGGAAGGAGGTGAGCGGGGATGCAGATCATGGGGGAGTATGCAAGGGATCAGGTGAGGAGGAAGGTCTCGCAGGTCATCCTGTCTGAGGCTGGCAGAGTCGGATACCGCAACGCCTTCTCGATGGCTGCTCTGGTGACGGCGTCATCATTGGCAGCTCTGATACTATCAGCCACTTCTGAGGCTGCCAAAAAAATATGTGGTCCCTATAAGTGCGAGCCCGACGAGCTTTGCTGTAAGTATTACCGCGATGGTAATTGGCTGTACTGGTGTGAGAAATATGAGTGCACGGGTCTCCCGTGATGAACCAAACTTGGGAGGTGGGGTAACTACCCCACCTCTGAGACATCAGGAGATGAGGATGAGTGGGATAGAATATCGTCACTTTCAACCGGGGGACGAAAAAGGGATCATCGAGCTTCTGCCGGATCAATGGCTTCAGGGATGCCAAGGGGGAGTATGCTATCTAAACGATCCAAACCTCGATCCTGAAAGCGTCCGCCTCGCAATCCATAACGGTAAAATCGTAGGACATGTCCAAGGCATTCTATACCCTGTATTCATCGAAGGGAAGTTTCAAAAGTTCGGATGGATAGATACCCTTTTCGTCTCACCTCAGATAAGAGGGAAAGGGATCGGAACGGAGCTTGTGAAACAGATAATCCGATACTTCGAGGAGAAGGGATGCAGGGGAATCCTGCTCACCGTTGAAAGGGATTCGATCGCCCACTCGATCTATCGAAAGCTGGGATTCAGAGATCTGATCACAGGCATATACACCCTTCTACATCCTGAGGAAGGAGAGTCAAGGATTAAGCTCACACCTGCAGAGGTATCGGATGTGGATGAGATGAAAAAGCTGTATGAGAGATGG
>JAGGXZ010000096.1 GCA_021162805.1 Candidatus Poribacteria bacterium | reverse complement strand
GATTAAAGGAAAGAGAGGTGATAAAGGTAGAAGGATAGGGATGAGAAGATGAAAAGATTTGATTCTTTTTCGGCCTTTGGTGCTGGGAGGGGAGATTTTACCTTTATCAAAGCGTTGAAAAGCCCTGTGCGACGAGCCTCGCCATTGTCGTTGACCGCACTTTAATGGTATCCTTTAAGAGCTTCCCAGTGAGGTGAGAACATGAAGATCATCTGGATCGTATCCATAGCTCTGATTTTCCTCTCTTGGACGGTAACGGTGATCTGCTATCCGAAGATGCCCGACCGCATCCCGATACACTATAACGCCAAAGGTGAACCGGACGGCTGGAGCAAAAAGGGATTTTGGTCCGTGTTTCTTATACCTCTTATTCAGACTATCATCGTTCCGGTTCTGCTCATACCATATTTCAAACCTCAGTTTTCAAACATACCCACCACCTTCGCCTTGGAATTGATCCCCGAGGAGAAAAAAACCGGAGTCTACCGCCAGATAAAGCGGTTCGTGACCTTGATGGGGTTGTGGATAAGCCTTTTCCTTACCTTTATGGGAGTGGGCATCGCTTTGAACGGTATAGGCACATGGAGAGGTTTAAACCCTATAGCGATCTGGGGATGGACGGCCCTGACAATACCATTAACAGCTGGATTCGCTGTTAAGATCTGGAAGACGGTGAGATCCCTGAGATGATTCGCACGGTTGATCTGACCAAAAGATACGGCCAAATTACAGCCGTCAACCGGCTTAACATAGAGGTCAAATCGGGAGAGATCTTCGGATTTCTGGGTCCGAACGGGGCTGGTAAGACTACCACGATCAACATGCTCACCGGGTTGGTAAAACCCACTTCCGGAACGGCCTATATCTGCGGATACGATATCGTCTCTCAGATCAGACAGGTTAAGGCCATAACCGGACTTATGCCCGATACACCTACCATCTACGAAGGCCTCACCGGAAGGCAATTCGTCAGGTTTATCGCCCACTTATATGAGGTTGACCCTGAGAGGGCGGAGCAGAGGATGGAAGAGCTTTTCGACGTCTTTGAGCTCAAAGAGATGGCAGATGAACTCATAAGGGGATACTCGTATGGCATGCGTAAAAAGCTCATTTTCACCTCGCTTATCGTTCAGGATCCGCAGGTCTTCTTCCTGGACGAACCCACGAGCGGGCTGGATCCGAAAAGCGCCCGAGTGGTCAAGGAGATGCTACAAAAGCTATGCAGGCAGGGACGAACGGTTTTCATGACCACCCACATACTGGAGATCGCCGAGCGGATGTGCGACAGGATAGCCATAATAGACAGGGGAAATCTGATCGCCGTCGGAACGCTTGAGGACCTAAGGGTTCTCTCGCAGGAGAAAGATCTTGAGGACATATTCCTGAAGCTCACCGATTGAGCTTTTCGAGGGCCTCGGCGGCAAGTTTGCCTGCCTGTCCCGCCAGGCGTTCCGTGCCTTCGATCCGTGAGGCTAATTCCTCGGTCGAAAATCCGATCTGAGCTGAGATCGTTTCCACCTTAAATTTATCTTTATCCATTCCCAGGATAAATCCGATTTCCGATCCCCAGCGGTTTGAGAGCCTGAACAGGAGAGATACCTCATCTCGATATCGCTCGGCGGATATCTTCAGGCGTGAGCTTAGAGAGGGGATATCAACCCTTTTCATCGTTCCACCGAACGGTCCTTCACGATCCATTCCGAGATGTACCGAAAACAGGCCTAACAAAGGGAGGTTAAAACGCTTCCCGAGCACCACATATAGGGTCTCCTCCGTGGCTCCGATGGAAAGTGCCGGTATCACGCCGCTTTCACGGATCAAAAGGGCTTTTGCGTTTAAGCTCGGTTCGATCTTCCCTTCATCCGTCGAAAATCTGATCCTACATTCCACCCTCCAGAGGGCTGAATAGAGCGAGAGACCGAAGTTTTCCATGTCGGATGAGACACGAGCGGTGAGGGCAAAGGAGCCTGATCGATCCAGATATGCTGTAGGCGAGTCCACCATGTCGAAATCGATACCCCAGGCGACACCCGCCAGGAGAAGAGCGAAAAGAATGAAAATCGATTTGCCCATCAATACCCCCATGGTTCGGGGAGGAAAAGGCGCCTGTAGGTTTCGAGGGCATATCCGTCCGTCATGCCCGCTATGAAATCACATACAACGCGGTATTTCCCGTCCTTTTCAGCGTTTCGTCTTATATAGGGCGGGATTTCGTCGATGTGTTCGAGGTAATAGTTGAAAAGCGACTCAAGCACGTGTTCGGCCTTCTCGATCTGATCCATCATCCGAGGACAGGTGTACACGTTCTCGTAAAGGTACTCCTTTAACCCCAGGGTTGCCTCGAGTATCGTCTCGTCCATCTCTATGACGGGACGATTGAGGCTGGCCCTGATGACGGCCTTGACCATCGTGTCGATCCTTTCGCTTCTGGCGTTTCCTAACACTTTGACGAATTGATCGGGGAGATCCGATTCGGATATCACCTCCGCCCTGATGGCGTCATCTATATCGTGATTCACGTATGCGATCACGTCGGCAAATCGGACGATCTGGCCTTCCAACGTCTCGGGCATCTCCTCGGAGGTCACGCCGCCTCTGCCTTTTGAGTGTTTGAGTATGCCGTCGCGCGTCTCATACGTCAGGTTCAATCCCTCTCCCTCGTTCTCCAACAGGTCAACTACCCTGAGGCTTTGCTTGGCATGAGCGAAGCCGCCGGGGGTAAGTCTGTTAAGCACGGCTTCGCCGGCGTGTCCGAAGGGGGTGTGTCCGAGATCGTGCCCGAGCGCTATCGCCTCGGTCAGGTCCTCGTTCAGTCTCAAAGCCCTGGCAATCGTCCTGGCTATCTGTGAGACCTCCAGGGTATGTGTGAGCCTCGTCCTGTAATGATCCCCCTTTGGAGCTAAGAAAACCTGGGTTTTGTCCTTCAATCTCCTGAACGCCTTGCTGTGGATTATACGATCCCTATCCCTTTGGAATACAGTTCTGACCTGGCACTCCTCTATAGGACGCAACCTCCCCTTGCTCTCCGCGCTGAGAGCGGCATATGGGGAGAGGTTACGCCTTTCAAATTCCTCCTGTATCCGTCTTATCTCGATCATCTAACCAGAACTCTCTGCTTAAAATGGAACTGAAAATCGATTCTCCGTGGTCTTCCCCTGCCTCTACGATAGATCCTCACCTCGGGGATGATCAGCCTGAACTCCGATACATCCCCCGGGATAGGTTCAAAGACCAACAGGCCGTGTCTTCGAGCGCCGGGGAAGAGCTTAGCACCATCGAATATCGTATCCCGGACGACCGCCCTGAGTGCCCTGAGCTCGTCGTGGGAAACTGTCCTCGTGCAATAGTAAGGCCAGCCGTACCACGGATATCGATATCCCCAGGGCCGCCAATAGGGCTTGTAATACCAGACATCCCAATAAGGATCATACCACCATCTGTATCTAACGGGCACGTAGACGATCACCTTTCGGCCGTATACGGTGCCCAAGATGTCCTTGAAATACTCATATGGCAACGATGCGTACTGATCCCCGTTCTCCGTTATAAGTTGGGCGATGGGATCGACCACGACCTTATTTCTGCTTTTATTGTGGATGGAGAGATCGAAAACGGTATAAAGCGGTCTAACCTTGCCCCAGAATCCCTTCTCGATGTATGGGTTGATATCGATATCATCGGTCAGCGCCATCAGTTCCCTGGTGTCCAGCGGTCTGATGGTTATAGCGATATCCTCCTTTTCCACCGTGATAGCGCCCGTCCTCTCATCAATCCGTAGCTCCTTACCGGTTGGGACCGGTTCTATGAGAGCTGTGATCTGTGGTTTAGCAGCGCATCCGGCCAGGGATAGGACAGCGGTAAGGATAAGGAGAGGTAAAGCCAAACGCCTTGTCATATCGATCACCTCGCCTGAGAAATTGAACGGGGAGCGCGAGGGCATTCTGTAGTTTAACAAAAGATCTGGGGATTTTCAAGAAGCCGATCGGCCCTCCGACATACACCTCCATTGATCTCCATCCCGATTTGTTGTATATTTGGCCGCGCATGTTATGGACATCATGACCCGGGAGGATCGGCCATGAAGCTTGAAAACGAATTTATCGCTCTCACGATCTCGGATGAGAGGGGAAGTTGGAAATTTTTGGATAAGCGGGCGGAGGTTACATGGGAATCACGGCCCGACAGGTTCGGCGAGATCTCGATCAAGACCCAGGAAGGGGTTAAAACCATCCCGCTTATCCCAGACCATATCAATAGGGAAGGTCGCTCGCTCAGGCTCTCATTTCACGATGATCGGTTTGGGAGGCTTGCCCTAAACGTCACGATGGAACTTGTGGGCAATTCCCTGGAGATCTCCTACGATGGGACGGGAGAGATTGGGATCGAGAGCTTAACCCTGCTTGATGAAGGGCTCAGGATGAGCGATAGGGACTCGGCCTATCTACTGGTGCCCGTCAGATTAGGGCTCATGATACCCTCCGACAGCGGCCTGGAATTCACACGCCGATTCGGTACTTTCGACTATGAGGGATGCCACATGGAGATGCTGGGGGCGGTGAAAAACGGGGGAGCGATCCTGGTAACCTGGCATGATCCCTATGTGATCGCTGAGGTGAAAAGCGTCCTTGAGGAGGAAGGACAGCTGCTTTCGGCCTCGTTTATCATGCGCAAGACAGCACGTTCGATCAGGATTTACGCCCTCGGCGTCGGGGACTTCAATCTGATCGCCCAGGAGTATAGAAAGATCGCCAGGGAGAAGGGGTGGCTGGTAACATGGGGTGAGAAGCTGAAAGAACATCCCCAGGCCAAAAAGCTGTTCGGGGCGGTGAACTTCAAGCTCTGGACCGCCCTTGCGAGACGAATCGGCGAGGATCTGAAGGAGGTCTCCGTCGAGGTCAAATGGACCTTCGACGAAGTAGCCCGGATAGCCGAACACCTGAAGGAGGATCTGAAGCTGGAGAGGGTGCTCTTCATCCTGGGCGGGTGGATACGCAAGGGGTATGACTGTCAGCATCCCGATATCCTCCCCGCCGCTCCCGAGTGTGGGGGTAATGAGGGATTACGGGATTGCGCCAGACGGGTGCAGAGATGCGGATACCTCTTCGCACTCCATGATAACTATCAGGATATGTACCGTGATGCGCCTTCCTGGGATGAGGACTACATCATGAAACACCCCGACGGCAGCCTCCACAAGGGAGGGCTGTGGTTGGGTGGAAGGGCCTTCTTGACTTGCTCCAAGAAGGCGGTGGAGCTCGCCAAACGGCCGCAGAACCTGCCCAAGGTGAAGGAGCTCTTCAACCCCGACGTCTACTTCATCGATACCACCTACGCCGCAGGGCTATACGAATGTTTCGACCCGAACCATCCGCTGACCAAGTGGGACGATATGTACTGGAAACAGGTCATATCGGATTACGCCAGGGATCTCTTCGGGCTTTTCGGCTCCGAATGCGGTAGGGAATGGGCGATACCACATGCCGACTGGTTTGAGGGGCTTACGGGCGTAAGCGGAAGATACTATCACAATCTCGATCCCAAATCCTTCGGCGGAACGGTGGTGCCGATCTTCGAGATGGTCTATAGGGACGGGATAGTCATGCACGGCAAATACGGCTATAAGTTCGAGGAGGCGGCCGAATATGTGTTGCACCACGTCAGCATAGGCAGGACTCTGAACTATCATAGTATCGGACCACATCTATACTGGGAGAACGATCGAACGGATGAGCTGCCTTTCCCCCCGGAAGGTGAGCCGGATAGAGCCTGTTTCACAAGGGCCCACAACGGATGGGCCGAAGGGATGTGTCTGACCGACAGGTTTATCAAAAACACCTATGAGATCCTCTCTCCGCTCAATGAGCTCACAAGCCGCATACGCCTGACCCATCTGAGATTTCTCTCAAAGGATAGGCGTGTAAGGGAGACGAGATTTGGAGAGGAGATGAGGGTCGTGGTTAACGGAGGAGAAGGGAACTACATCGTCACATCGGAGCTGGGCGGCGTGGTGGTGCTGCCTCCGTTCGGATTTACGGTGGAATCGCCCTTATTTGTGGCCTTTCACGCTCTGAGCTGGGGCTCGGTGGAGTATGAGAGGCCTGTCCTCTTCACCCTTCGTTCGCTCGACGGGAAACCCCTATACCGATCGGATAAGGTTCGGATCTATCATGGGTTCGGGGATGTGAGGTTGGGTTGGAGGAATGATATAATCGAGGTAAAGGGAGAGATCGTCAGATGAAAGGAGGAGACAACTGTGATTAACAGATCGGTTCTGGATTGGCCGACGGGCGTGACGGTCTTCAAGCCGGAGAAATGCTACAACGGCTATACGGTGGTCACGCCGTATCGTTCAAACCTCATCTTCCTCATCGACATGATAGATCGTCGATTCGGGCATCTATCGGACATATCGTTACGGCTATGATGAGGTTCCCGAAGCCGATCCCGCCTTCAAACGCACTGACGGGCATATGGATGTTCAACCGGTTGCCATATCATCCTCCACGAGGCTGGGGCTGCCGAGATCCTGATCTTTGACGAAGCTTTGGGAATATGATAACATTAATTCGCTCTGAGATAATGATAAGGAGGTTAACCCATGCGTGCGATATTAGCTGTTCTGGGTTTAATGCTTCTTCTTTCACCGGCGTTGATGGCGGCCGAAAAGGGGGTTCTCCGTGTCAGCGGGGATAACTCCTGGGTTGCCTTCGTCAACGGCGAGAAGGTGGCTGAGGGTGCAGACTGGCAACGTCCTACGGTAAGCGAGTTTAAGCTGGATAGAGGGTTTGCCGTCATAGCCGTCTACGTCCACGATGCCGAGCCAGGGGCTTCAGGTAGAGGAGGATTCCTGGCTGACATCATACTCGATGACGGCACCTACATCGGCACCAGCGACTGGCAGGGGGATAAGAAGGACACATGGCCCGGATGGAAGGCGGACGCCGGCAAGCCGATCCAGAGCCGTAAGGATGGCTGGGAGAAACCGGATTACGACGACAGCTCCTGGGAAGAACCCATGGAATATGAGCAGTTCGGCGGCGGTATATGGGGCTTCGGGGCCGCCACGATGAGACAGACGCTGCACGATCCGGACTGCCTCGCACATTGGATATGGGCCGGACCGAACGATCAGGCGGACGACGTCTACTTCAGATACGTGATAGGGGAAAAGGTGGGCGTCGATCCTTCCAGGAAACTCGCCACCGAATGGGGAGCAATTAAATCGAAACGCTCATATTCCCCTTGAGTAGGGGCGAAAGATTTTTCGCCCGTACTATCTATGGCCAATTGTCCGCCGTCCACAGCTCAACCGTCATTTGTAGTTATTAAGTCATTTGGCTTCGCCGTCATTTAAATGACGACAAATGACAATAAATGACCTATAAGCGGCGGACTGCCGAGAGGCGGACGGTAGCTTTAAAAATCTCCGCTACACTCTGCGATAATATGAGCGAATCGAAAGGATGAAGGTTAGGATAAGGAGAGTCGATAAATCCCTTCCACTTCCGGCATATGAGACGGATGGTGCTGTCGCTTTCGATCTTATATGCCGTCAGGAGACCATCATTCAGCCCGGTCAGATCGCCCGGATACCGGCCAATGTGATCGTGGAAGTCCCTGAAGGATACATGCTGATGATCTCTCTCCGAAGCAGCACACCGGCGAAATTCGGCCTGTTGATACCGCATGGGGTTGGAATCATCGATAATGATTACTGCGGCGATGAGGATGAGATAAAAATACAGGTGTTTAACTTCACCGATAAGCCCGTCACTGTACCTCGCGGGGCGAGAATCGCCCAAGGAACCTTCGTTAAGATCGAAAAGGTCTCCTGGCAGGAAGTGGAATCCACAGGCAGAAAGACAAGAGGAGGGTTTGGAAGCACGGGATAGATAGGGGCATGACATACCAAGAGAGGGTTGGCACGCTAAGCCCCACTCATCACACAGCGACGACCCTTTTAACGCCGGGGATGTTCCTCTTCAGCTCCCGTTCGACCCCTATCTGGATGGTCATCTGCGAGAAGGGGCATCCCGCGCAGGCTCCCTTAAGCTTGACCTTGACGATGCCGTCATCGGTGACGTCGACAAGCTCTATGTCGCCACCATCCGCCTGGAGCATCTTCCTTATCCTCTCAAGCGCCTGTTTGACTTTCTCCTTCATTATTCTCAACCTCCTATATGAGTCATCGCCCTGATGTGGGCGTCACCCGGTTTGATTCTATATCCGATCGGCTTGTTCCTAATGGCCTCAAGCATTATCATCGCCAGATCAACTAACCCCATCCCCCCCCTGACGGCCGATTTCAGATCTATCATCTCATCCGACGCCAGGCAAAGTCTCAGCTTTCCGTCGGAAGAGAGTCTGATCCTGTTGCAGCGTGAACAGAAGGGGTGTGAGATGGGACTTATAAACCCTATCAGTCCCAATGCACCCTTCGCCCTATAATATCTGGCCGGACCGCTGGTGGAGGATCTGCTTGCGACGGGTTCGAGATCCATATGAGAGAGCTTCCCCATAACCTCCTTCTCCGAGAGAAACCTGATCGTATGATCGCTGCCGGCGATGGCAAAGGGCATAAGCTCTATAAATCTGACGTGCAACGGACTCTCGAGGGTCAGGCGTGCGAAGTCCTCCACCTCGTCCTCATTTACCCCCTTCATGAGGACCACATTCAGCTTCACGGGGGTAAGCCCCACCTCCTCAGCTATCTCGATCCCTCTCAGGATCTCCTTAGGATGGAAGTCCCCCCCCGTTATGGCTCTGTATCTGTCCCCCCTCATGGAATCGAGGCTGACGTTAACCCTATCTAGCCCGGCCTTCGCCAGCCGCTCGGCCCATTCGGCCAATTTGGTGCCGTTGGTGGTCAGAGTTATCTCATGAATGCCGTCAATCGCCCTTATCATACGGATCAACTCGTCGATATCTCGCCTCATAAGCGGTTCTCCACCGGTGATTCTCACTTTCTCCACGCCGATCATCGCCCCCGCTCTGACGATCCGTTCTATCTCCTCGAAGCTCAGCAGTTCCTCTTTGGGAAGCTTCCTCGCCCCTCCGGCAGGCGTGCAGTATACGCATTTAAGATTACATCTATCCGTTATGGATATCCTCATATAATTTATGATTCTCCCCCACCTATCCAGTGCCATCTTTCAGAGGGTTATCTCCAGGCCTTCATATGCGGCGATGGTTTTAGGGAACTCCCTCTTTGCCTCCTTCTCCATTTGAAGGATCTTTTCATCATCATGATCAGGGTCGTGGTGGAACAACACCAGTCTACCCACGTTAGCTTTCCGGGCGACCTCGACCGCCATTTGAGGCGTGCTGTGTCCCCAGCTTTGATGTGGAGTTCCACCTACACCTACGTATTCATCCATCTCATACTGGGCATCGTGGATGAGCAGATCGGTCCCTCTGGCGAAGTCGATCAATCTGGTATCGCCTCCGACATACCCCTCTACGTCGGTCGCGTAAACTAGACTTTTGCCCTCCTGCTCTATCCTGTATATCATCACACCGTTGGGATGAGCCTTGCTCTGCAGACATCTGATAACAACGGCTCCCCGGGGTATATCGAATTCATCGTGATGCAGATTATGGAGTTCGGGAGCTTTATCCTCGGAGGGGAGGATGATCACCTGCGAGGAATCAATCGACCGGATCGTCTTCAGGGCCGGCATCTCCTTAAGTTGGACGGGGAAAAACGGTGAGATCATAGCGTGTTCGAGCGTCGATTCCAGATCTTCGAGGAAGGTTCGCGGGCCGAACATGAAGAGCTTACATTTCGGCATGTAAGCGGGCTGAAAGAAGGGGAACCCCTGAGTGTGATCGTGATGGGTGTGACTGAAGATCAGAGTGATCAGCATCTCTTTCCGATTCCTATTTTCACGGATGATTTTTTTGCCCAGCGGGATTATCCCCGTTCCGGCGTCGAGAATGATGATTCTCCTATCAGCTCGCACTTCGACGCAGGATGTATTTCCCCCGAACCTCAGTGTGCTCGGACCGGGGACCGGATGGCTGCCTCTGACCCCGTAGAATCTGATTTTCAGGCTCATGAGTTAAACCTCGTCCTTAAGCCACTGGAATCCGCCCGTTTCCGACCATTTTTTCAGCTTTTGGAGGGCTTCGGCCTCTATCTGTCTTATCCTCTCGCGCGTGACGTTAAACCTCTCCCCTATCTCTCTCAACGTTTTGCCCTCACCTTCTTCCTCTTCGGCAAGTCCGAAGCGGAGCTTTATGATCTCCTTTTCCTTGGGTGTTAGCACACTCAGAAGCTCATCGATTCTCTCCTGTCTGATGATGCTTCCGAGCGCCTGTTGTTCGGGTGAAGGCCCTTTATCCTCTATGAAATCCCCTATCGTCGACATCTCATCGCCGAACATAGGGGTATCTATGGAGATCGGCTCGGAGGGGATGGAGAGGAGATCTCTGACCTCTGCCTCCCTCATTCCAATCTCATCGGCGATCTCCTTAACGGAAGGCTCCCTGCCGTATTTCTGTCCCAGCTTGGCGATGGTCTCGTCCACTTTGGAGACCTTGGCTATCACATAGGAGGGGACTCTCACCAGCCGGGCGTGATTGTCCAGCGCTCTGAGAATTGCCTGTCGTATCCACCAGATGGCATATGTGCTGAACTTGTATCCTTTCCTATAATCGAACTTCTCCACCGCCTTTATAAGGCCGATGTTTCCCTCCTGTATCAGATCTGCCAGCGGCACGCCGTAGTCTTTATACTTGAGGGCAACGCTGACGACGAGCCTCAGATTGGAGTTTATCAGTTTCTCCCTTGCCTCCTGATCACCCTGCTCCATCCTCTTGGCCAGCTCTACCTCCTCCTCATGGGAAAGGATCTTGCTTTTAGCAATCTGCCTGATCCACATCCTCAAGGCATCCACGGCCACGCCATCCTTCTTTCTTTCGGGTCTATCCTTCATCCCACACCTCCTTAAGCCGCGGAGCCTAAAGGACCGCTAGGAGCCTTCTTCCCTTTCCAATCAGTTCCTCCTTCGATTCCCTGTGCTCCAAGTCGGGAACTATCGCCCTTTCGGGACATAAGATAACACACTGTGGCCTATCGTAAAAGATGACGCATATGTCATCACCCGACACGTCTATCGAGTATCATCAGGGACATTACATCTCATCCCCTTTCAAGCCCAACTCCCTGAGGGTTTCCCGCTCGAGCTTTCTCAATTGACCTTTGAGGAGCTGTCTTTTAATGAAGGAGATCCTGTCTACAAACAGCACACCGTCGAGGTGGTCTATCTCGTGTTGTAAGGCTCTGGCGAGGATTCCTTCCGCCTCGATCTCGATCTCCCTCTCATCAGTTGACAGGGCTCTTACTAGGATGTGATCTGGTCTAATGACATCGGCGGTGATCCCCGGTATGCTCAGGCAACCTTCCTCGAACACTTCCTCGCCTTCCGCCTCGATTATAACGGGATTGACCAGTATAAGCGGTTTGTAAGCCGGGTCTCCAGGGTTGATATCGACCACGATGATCCTTTTTAGAATACCTACCTGGTTCGCCGCCAACCCCACGCCGTCATATGCGTACATGGTCTCCAGCATATCGCGCGAGAGTTCTATGATCTTCCCGTCGATCTCCTCTATCCTCCCGGCCTTGTCCCTCAAGACCGGATCACCGTATTTTCTGATTTTTAGGGTCGCCATTTTCGATCACTATCCCCGGATATATTCCAAGTTGAACTCAGGGCGTTATGATGATACATTATAGCCCTGAATTGGTCAAGTGCTAAAGCCGTGATGGCGTAGCCGTGTCTTTAAAATATCTAGCAATAAACATGCCATCTATCCCATCCGGACATAATGGAGCCTCTCCCGCCGAGCGGTGTTCCAATAGAGAACGGAAGGCGAGGAGGGGTTTGCGGATTGACACGGAATCGGATCGCGTATATAATGGCATATCAATCCAACTCTCCATCGAGGAGGTCAAAGATGAAGGTCATGGTCATAGGGCTGGATGCCCCGATAGCTCCGCGGCTGTATAACTATGCCAAAGAGGGACATCTGCCCGCCATATGGAGGATTATCGAGAACGGTGTCTACGCCGAAAACTGCCTTGTCCCATTCCCGACCATCACGCCGCCGAACTGGACGACCATAGTGACGGGGGCATCACTGGGAACCCACGGGATAACCTGTTTTAACGTGCATAATCCCGGCGATCCGCTCAATGTGACCCATCAGGGGTTCGATACGGCCGATTGCAGGGCGGAGTATATCTGGAACGCCGCTGAGAGGGTGGGTAAAAGAAGCATCATAATAAACTACCCATCAACCTGGCCGCCGACGATCAAGGAGGGGATCCAAATAGGAGGTGCCGGGCTGTGGGTTAACGAGTGGCGATATAAACAGACGGGCGTCAAATGCACACTGGCAGGTGAACAGCTCTTCGCGACCGAGGAGTACCCACAGGGCACCACGATAAAACTGCGGACGGCCGAAGGATGGGAGAATATGCCCGATGTCAGTCGCGCCCTTGAGGCCGATCTCCCGCTTAAATACAGGTTGGCCGTCTTCGACGTCGAGCCGGTGACATGGTATCTGTTGCTGTTGGATGAAGGAGAGGGATTCAAAAAGGCGATCATATCGGAGGAGAAAAACGTCAAATCGGCTCTGGCTGAGCTGAAGGTCGGGGAGTGGACGCCTAATATAACGAGGAGATTTAAAACCTCAGAGGGTCAGAAGGAGGCGATTTTCAGGTTTAAACTGCTGGAGCTGGAACCGGATGGGTCGGGAGTGAAGCTCTACCTGACACCGCTGTGTGCCCTGGAGGGATGGGGATATCCGGAGGAGATCTGCGGCGAGATAAAATCGGAGGGAGGTCTGCCGATGCCACACGCCGGATTTCAAGCCTTCAACCTGGAGTGGGTGGACGGTGAGACCTTCCTTGAGATACTGGAGCTGGCACACGTCTGGCTGGCCGATGCCGCGGAATATCTGCTTAAGAATAAGGATTGGGATCTCTACTTCATGCATGCCCACTGTCCGGATCACGCATATCACTCCTTCGCCACGAAGATGGATCCACTCACGGCTCAGAGCGATGAACAGGCGAAGTTCTATCAGGATATCGAGCTTAAGTTCTATCAAAGCCTGGACAGGATGATAGGCCGGATCGTCGGATGTTCCGATCCGGAGGAGACGCTCGTCATCCTCGTCTCCGATCACGGCGCCAAAGCCACGACCCATCGCTTCCAGGTGGCAAGAGTGCTGGAGGAGGCAGGACTGCTGGTCTTCCGTCAAACCGAAGAGGGAAGACGTGCGGTGGATTGGTCGCGCACGAAAGCGATCCAACAGCGATCCTGCTATATCTACGTCAATCTGAAGGGACGCGATCCGCAAGGCATAGTCGATCCCGAAGATTACGAAAAGGTCCAGGAGGAGATAATCCATGCCCTATACAACTACACCGATCCGAAGACAGGCAAGAAACCGATAGCGTTGGCCCTCAAAAAGCAGGATGCCAGGATAATCGGGCTATATGGGGATAGGATCGGCGACGTGGTGTACGCGATAACACCGGATTTCGGCGGCCAGCACGGCCCTCATCTGCCCACGGCGAGATTCGGCCTGGGGGATCTGAGGGGATTGTTCGTTATGAGCGGTCCGGGGGTCAAAAAGGGGGAGATACTGAAACGAACGGTACACCTTGAGGATGTGGTTCCGACCATATGTTATCTCGCCGAACTCCCGGTTCCCGAACACGCGGAGGGCGCGATATTGTATCAGGCACTTGAGGATCCCAATCTGAAGCTCAACGAGATGAAAAAGCTGAGAAAAAACTACGAAAGACTCCAAAGTGCCTTCGAGAAGGAACAGGCCCTTGAACACACATACAACGTATGATCTAGGTGGGAGAGGGTCGGGCAGCGATGTGAACTGCCCGACCTTACAGCCTGATCGGTTCACTCCTTCTTAAAAACGCCGAGTATTCCGCTTCTCTCCACTATGTAGAACTCCTCACCTTCAATGGTGATGGGTGTATCGCTGTATTGATCTATCAATATCGTATCGCCGACCTTTATCAGATCCTTCAGCTCCTCGTCGGTTCCCACGGCCACGACCTCGGCCCTCCTCTGTGGCTGGCGGGCCGTTTCGGGGATGATGATTTTCCCCGCGCTCTGCTCCTCCGGCTCATCCAGGAGCTTAACAAGCACCCTGTCGTCCAAAGGCTGAAATTTCATGGCTCTCCTCCTTTCTCATCGTATTCTCAGGAGTTTATCTATTTTCTCCCTATCGAAACCGACGATGGGTCTGTTACCTATGAGCAAAACAGGAACGCCCCTCTGTCCCGTTCTTCTGATCATATCCCTGGCGGCATCAGGGTCTTTTGAGACATCTATCTCTCGAAACCTAAATCCCTTCTGTCTGAGATATGTCTTGACGGCCCTGCACCAGGGACAGGACGGGGTTGTAAACAGAACAATCCTAGGTTGTCTTCTCACCGGTATCATTCCCTCCTTTCCCGGCCGAATATCTCAGCGGCAAGACGGATCAACTGGGCGATCCTGAAATCCCTCACGTGGTAGCAAACTTTATTTTCGCTTCTAACAGGCTCTATAAGCCCCCTATCCCTCAATACAGCCAGATGCTGAGAGACGTTGGGCTGTTTGCTGCCCAGCTTTTCGCTCAGATCTCCGACACAAATCGATCCTTCAAGCAGAATCTCAAGGATTCTGAATCTCACAGGATGCGCTATGGCTTTAAGACAAGAGGTGACCCTTTCGTAATTCATCTAATTCCTTCTCGTCCTCGATCTCCTCCAGCTCCATCATCATACTGACGGGGACGGAATGAGGAGGAATTCGCTTTTGAAGATCATCTTGTTCCTCCTCCAACTTCTGCGCCAGTTTTTCCCTCTCATCTGCCTTAGCCTTCATCAGAGCCATCTCCCCATTAAGTTAGAATATCAGCATATAATTATACTCTAATATCCTTACACCCGTCAAGCGTGATGGTTACCGGCTAGGGCTTTTCAATGATTGTATGATTTAGTATACTATCACAAAGACCACCAGGAAGGAGGTGAGAAAGATGCTCGTGGCGGGCCGATATGTCCATCCCAACAGCTTATTCGCCAGGCTGTCCAAAAT
>JAGGXZ010000095.1 GCA_021162805.1 Candidatus Poribacteria bacterium | reverse complement strand
CCTCTGATATGAGGTGGTGGGGAGCTGATGCTCCCTTCAATTTTAGCTGATTCCTTCCCTCTGATTCCACCTTAATCCTCTGTCCAAAAATTGGGGGGAACTTCACTCCTAAGATACTGGGGGAGTAGGCCATCAAGTGAGTTAAAGGTGGGAAACTCCGTTTCAGAATCCCAACCCTTAAAGGCGATATCGACGGGAGGAAAGCCCGGAGGAAGCGGCTCTCCTATCAGCCGGGAGGAAGATGAACTCACATTCGAGGAGTTTAACGCCCTACTGGATATGGAGGTGAAGGATGAGGGGGAAGCTCGAGGGCCGGAAAATCTTGAGAAACGGAAACCAGAAAAAACCTCGTCGTCCTATCAACCCGAAGATCTATTGGAGCAACCCGAAGATAAGGAGAAACTATTGGAAAGACAAGATGAAACGGATGAGATGTTGATCGCTTATAAAGAAGCTCGTAAGGCATATATGGCTATAGAAGCTCAACTATCCCCTCTTCTGAGGGAGAACTTCAAGATCAACCGAAGGATGGAGGAGATCATACTTCACGATATGAAGGAGGCAGGAACGAGGGAGGAGATAGATGCGTTGAAGAGGGAGTTCGACGGTCTGAAAAGGAGACATGATGAGATCTCATCCATTATCGATGAGCTAATAGCGGAGCAGAAGAGAGTTAAGGAGGAGTTTGAGATGAGATATGGCATCTCCTTCAGCGAGGCTTACCTAAAGGATGAAGAGCTGAAGAGGAGAATGGGACAAGTCAAAGAGGAATGAAAACCTAAGGGGGAAATGAAGATTTCAATCGATTCTGCTGGTCATAGCTATTTTGATGTAACCCCTCCTATCGATCCCACTATTGACTGAGGCTGAGGTTGATGTTAAAATAGAGTCGCTTTCATGATGAGGTGTCTAGCCATGCGCGTCATCGCCGGCAGGTTCAAGGGTAGGAGGCTTGTCACGGTTCGATCGGGGTCCGTCAGATATACCTCCGATAGGGTCAGGGAATCCCTCTTCGCCATCATAAGGGATATCGTGCCGGGAAGCTTCTTTCTCGATCTCTTTGCCGGGGTGGGTTCCGTCGGAATAGAGGCTCTGAGCCGAGGGGCAGGGTTCGTCCTCTTCGTCGAGAAAAACCCCAGATGTGTCAAGGCCATCCGCGAAAATCTCCGCTTGTGTGGTCTTCCCTTCGGAGATGAATCGGTTCACATCTTCCAGAAGGATGCTCTCAGGGCGTTTAAGGCAATGGAGAACATGGGGTTGAAGTTCGATCTTGTCTTTCTCGATCCTCCTTATGGCTCATTCCTGCTGGAGAAGGCGCTCAGAAAGCTCGACGGGTCTCAGATCCTCAGCGATGATGCCATGGTCATCGCCGAACGTCCTTTCAGGTCTTTCCTCCCGGAGGAAACGGAGAACCTCACCCGCATCAGGGAGGAGAGATACGGCGATACCGTTTTAACCTTCTACAAGAGGAGGAAACCATGAAACTTGCGGTCCAGGAAGGGCTTATCCCCGGAAGAGATCTGGCCGAAAAACTGGATAACGCCGCCAAATTCGGCTTTGAAGGGATCGAGTTCTGGGGTTCGGGCCTCGAGAACAGACAGGAGGAGATAATCAGGGCCACCGAGAACCACCAGGTTAAACCGAGCACGATCTGCGCCGGTTACGGCGGATGTCTGCTCGATCCGAACAGATCCGAGCGGGATAGGGCTGTGAACGACATAAAGAAGCTCCTGAAGGTGGCCGCCAACATCGGAGCCGTCGGATTGATAGTGGTGCCGATATTCGGCGGGCCGAGGATAAACGACCTCTCCCCCTATAAATCCGCCGTCCAGCTCGAGAAAGAGCTCCTGATCATGCAGATGAAGGAGATCGGAGATTACGCCGCCGAGGTAGGGGCATATGTGCTGCTCGAACCTCTCAACAGGTACGAAACACACCTGCTTAAAAGGCTGCGTGATGCTGTGGAGATCTGCGAAGCCGTGGATAAGCCCTACGTGAGGATAATGGCCGATTTCTTCCATATGAACATCGAGGAGCCCGTCATAGCCGATAGCATCCGCGAGGCGGGCGATTACATAAAACACGTGCATCTGGCCGATAGCACGAGGTTGCTTCCCGGATATGGGCATACCGATTTCAAATCGGGCTTCGAGGCCCTGAAGGAGGTGGGCTTCGAAGGGTATATGGCGCTTGAGTGCGGTGTGCCCGGCGATCCACATGTCGAGCTTCCCAAAACCGTTCAGTATATGAAACAGTGGTTGTAGACCGTTCTAAGTAAGGGCGTGAAGGATAAGGCCCTTCACGCCTTCATCGGAATATATAGCCAAATTAGAGTTTGATGAATGGGCGATTAACTTGGCTAAGGAAAAAGATTTCTGGTTTAACCGAAGGGGACGTTGCTAAGATCACAGAAGAACACCGTGGGTAATGAGTAGATCTCGTTTAGCTATTGACATGAATATACTGATAAGAGAGTTTGAAAATAGGCTTTGGATTTTTGATCACTCCCACTTAACCTCCCCCACCGAAGGGGAGGAGCCTAAAATTCCCCTCCCTCGATGGGAGGGGCCAGGGGAGGGTGAAAAATTCAAAAGGTTTTCGCAAACTTGCTTATCAGCGACGCGGTTAAAAATTATGATCGGATTTCTTATCGTATTGGTTCTTCCAATGGTAATGTCTTCATGCGCCACATCATCGCTCAATCCTAAGATCCTTTACCCAGAACAATCGGCCTACTATGTTGTCGAATATTTCCTTCCGTTCCCAGCTATTGTGTATTCCTATATTGAAGAACTAAACGGTCAAAGAGTAACGCTGCAGGATTGGACTTTTTATAAGCCGGGTAAACACAGTTTTCCCGTGAGCAAAAAACTGAAGGGAATCCTTCATATAGAAGCTTGGGGAGTTGATGTGGTTCAGATAAAAGTCCACGGCTACTATCCTCGAGGGATGACCTCAGATCGCTTTGGGCGTCTTTACTCTACGGATGCCAATTACTTAGAGATGGTTGAAAACATCGGCGGTATTTGGGGAGTTCCTAAGATAATATTAAAAGGGAAATTCTGGGTTTCAAAAAGCTTTGATTTTTATCAGCGCCCCCTTGGTGGAGCTATATCCGATAAAGGAGATCTCTTTGTTATTTGCCCTCACCACTTGATAAAGGCTGAAGGGATATCAGTCTTTAAGGTTATTTCCAACAGAACCTCAAAGTCTCGACAAGTTAAAGTTAAAACAAAATATTCCGATCAAAAGCTTAATCAAGCCTCGGGGATTGAGATATACAAGGATAGAGTTTACGTTACTGACCTTGACACTGTTAAGATTTTTGATTTCGAACTTCGATTAGTAGATATTTGGCAGTTTCCGAATCGAACCTTGAAAGATCTGCGGATTAGAAATGGTAAGCTTTTTCTTTCCGATTCAGCCCAAGGTAAAATTCTTATATGCGATTTGATCACCAGGAAAGTGTCCCAAGAAATCGACAATCCGCATTCCAGTTATCTCGCTTTATATGAAGACAAAATATACGCTATAGGGGAAGAAGGAGTAAATGTCTTTACCAGTGATGGTGTATTCCTGAGAACCTATCCTTTTATAGATATTGAGTCAGGAATAGGTGGTTTAGAAGTCGTAGATGGTAATGTCTGCTTGTACGTCATAGGATATACAAGCAGAATCGTAATATACCGCGACACCCAAAAAAAATTATCGCATAGTTTGTTCTTAGAATAAGGGATGGTTCACGTCACTTTATGGTTACACTTTCATAGGGCGGCATTTTCAATGCCGCCGTTTTCGGCAGGGTTGGAAACCCCGCCTTACGAGATCAGAAGAGTGAAAGTGTCACCTTAATTCATCCAGGATATGAACCGTCCCCAACTAATCAATCAGGAGGTATAAAATGGATAAAGTCAAAGTCGCCTTCATAGGTGTCGGCGGCATAGCGCATGCGCATCTCAACAACCTCAGCGGGTTTTCCGACGTTGAGTTCGTTGCCATGTGCGATGTGGATGAGAACAGGGCGAAATCGGCCGCCGATCGGTTCGGCGGAAAGCCGTATACCGATTTCAAGGTGATGTTCGATAGGGAGAAGTTCGACGCCCTCTACATCTGCACCCCTCCCTTCGCCCATGGCGAGCAGGAGATGATCGCCTGCGAGAAGGGCATCCCATTTTTCGTCGAAAAGCCCATAGCCGCCGATCTGGAGACGGCGTTGAAGATAGATGAGGCCGTGCGTAAAAGCGGCATAATCACGGCCGTGGGGTATCACTGGCGCTATACCAACTCCGCCGAGGCGGCCAAATCCTTCCTTTCAGATAAGCTCGTCCTGGGAGCTCTGGGATACTGGATGGGTGGATTGCCGGGGACATACTGGTGGAGACAGAGGAAGCTCTCCGGAGGTCAACATGTGGAGCAGACGACCCATATCATAGATCTGGCCCGCTATATGATCGGAAGCGACGCCGAATACGTCCAGATGTTCGCGGCCAGCGGCAGCATGACCGATATCCCCGACTACGACGTGGATGACATGAGCGTGATCAACGTCAAGTTCAGAAACGGCGCCATAGCGAACATCACCTCCGCCTGTTGCCTCTCCCAGGGATATAAGGTCGAGCTGGATGTGATCTGCAGGGATATAGTGGTGGAGATAACCGGCGGCGCGGCGAGACTTATAAGACGCGGAGACCTCCAGCATAGGGTCGAGGAAAGGATCGAGTCCAGGATCAACGCCTATCAGGCCGAGGATAGAACCTTCATAGATGCCGTTAAATCGGGCGATCCGTCGAAGATAAAATCGCCATACTCGGATGCCTTACAGACGCATAAGCTCCAGATGGCAGCGAGCAAGTCGCTTGAAACCGGCAGGGTGGAGAAGGTGGAATAAAGCAGATCGCTCATATTATCGCTGAGTGTAAGGGGATGCGAAAACAGGTTAAGGTTTAGGTTGAGGTTAAGATGGTCAAGGGTCAAGAGACAAAAAAGAGACTAAGGGCTTTTCAATGATTTGGTATAATCAGGCGTGGTAGGGGCTCGCCCCTGCGCGTGCCCCCAAATCCGGCAGGCACAAGGAGAACGGCGAATGGCGAGTAGCGAGTGGTGATTCTCCCCTATTCGCCACTCGCTACTCGCTACAATTACAGCGCCGGCGAAAAACGTTGAAAACCCCTAAGAAGAGACTCTTGACCCTCGACCTTTCTAACTAATACGATGACGCGAGATGAAAGGTTTTCACTCTTAGCGAAACTGGGCTGGTGGTCCTTCGTGGCGGGGATGATCCTCCTGATCCTCTCCGTCGGATTCGGCCTCGCCTCGATCATCTATTCGATTCTGCGTGACGGCATAATCGCCGGATTTTCGACCGCCCTTAAAGCGGCGGCGTGGATTATCCTATCCCTCATTTTGATGGCTTTGGGTGAAACAACGGCCCTTTTGATCTCGATTGAGAAGGGGGTCAGATCGCTCGTCGATGAAATTCAGAAGCTTCAGGTGAGACCTGTCGTCGGGGAAAGCGAGGGCGAAACGATCTTCGATGAATTCGGCATAGAGATCGCTGAGAGAGGGGAATAGATTTCCTACCCCTTTTTGATCTTTAAAAGTATCGATGATATAAGGAAAGTGAGGGTTAATAGCAGGACTATCGTCGCACCGCTGGGCGTGTTCAGGTAATAGGAGATCACGATCCCACCCAATGATGAAAGCACTCCGGCGAGGATCGAAAATGCCATTAACGCCTTGAAGTTTCTCACCCACCCCATCACCGTGGCGGACGGAGCCACCAGAAGGGCTGAAACCAGGATTATCCCCACGACTTTAATCGATATGACGATCGCGACGGAGATCATGCTCAAAAGCAGCATATCCATCGCGACGACCGGTATCCCGGAAACCCTTGCCATCTGCGAGTCGAAGGTGATATAGAGGAACTGATGGTAGAAGATGAGTATCAGAAACATCAGGATCACTCCGAGCGAGGCGGTTATGATCAGATCAACTTTGCTGACCGCCAGTATATTGCCGAAGAGGTATCCGAACAGGTCCACGTTGTACTCCTTTATCAGGTTGATGATTATGGCGCCGAAGGACATCGTCGCGGCGAAAAAAACGCCTATCGGCACATCGCTCTTCAGCCTTGTGAGCCTTCCGATCACGGCTATCGCCCATGAGACGAGGACGCAGAAGATGATCGCCACCGCTGAGGGGTTGAGTCCGAGGTAATATCCCAACGCCACTCCTCCGAAAGCTGCATGGCTTATCCCCGCCCCCAAAAAGGCCATACCTCTCAAAACGACATATGTCCCTATGGCAGCCGTCAACGCTCCGACGATCACCCCGGCCATGAGCGCTCTCTGCATGAATCCGTATTGGAGCATCTCAGTCAGGTTCATTTCCTCTCCTCTCTTCCCTCATGTGTAAGCAGGAACACGTTCATCCCATAAAGCCGGTTCAGCTTCTCGCTCTTCATCACATCGGCGGGACATCCGTGCATGTAAAGCTTGCGGTTGAGGCAGGCGATCTTCGTCACGTGATCCGTGATGGCGCCTATATCGTGTGAGACCATGATGATGGTCATCCCCATATCATGTAGTCTTGACAGCAGCGAGTAGAAGTTCTCCTGTGAGGGTTGGTCTATGCCAGAGGTGGGCTCATCCAGGATGAGCAGCCTGGGCTCCTGGGCGAGCGCGCGGGCCAAAAGCACCCTTTGCTGTTGCCCACCTGAGAGTTCTCCGAAGAGTTTGCCAGCATGTTCCAGCATCCCCATCTCTCTGAGCGCCTCCTCGATTTTCCTCCTGTCATCTCCGCTTAGCCTCCGGGCCCATCGTCTCCGATGAATTCTCCCCAGGGCGACGACCTCATAGACGGTTATCGGGAAGAACCGCTCCGCCTCGTGCCTCTGCGGTATGTATCCCACCAGGCTTCTGAGTTCCCCCAGCTTCCGCGGTTCCCTGCCGAAGACCCTCACGTAACCCTCATCCGGCCTGATCAAACCGACGATGATCCTGAGCAGCGTCGTTTTGCCCGCTCCGTTTGGGCCGACGATACCCATGAAATCCCCCTCCTCGACCTCCAGGTTAACCCCTTCCAGCACGGATATCCCATCGAACCTGACCCATACATCCTTCAACTCGACGACCCTCTCGCTCATCTGAACACCTCCTCGATCGCCTTGAGGTTTCGCCTCATCAGCTTGAAGTAATCCTCCTTCGAGCTCCCCAGTGGATCAAGGGTGGCCAATTTGACGTTCGCCTCATGGGCGATCATCTCCGCCACCTTCGGATTGAACTGCGGCTCTATGAAGATCACCTTTACTTTATATCTCTTGATCTCCCTGATTATCGTCGCTATATCTCGGGGCGTTGGAGATTTTCCGGGGCTTTTCTCCACCACGCCCACGATCTGAATTCCATATCTCCTGGCGAAGTAATCCCAGGCCGGATGGAACACCACCGCCCGCTTATCCCTTATCCCTCCTATCCGCCTTCTGATCTCCCTATCCAGGGCGTCCAGCTTGGCCTGCAGTTTCCTGAGATTCTCCCTGTAGTAGGCTTTGTTTTCGGGATCGACCTGCTCCAGTCCCTTTTCGATGTTATGTGCCATCTTTTTGGCCAGGATGGGATCGAGCCAGACGTGTGGGTTGCCGCCTCTGGTCCGTTTACCCTCATGTCCGGCCTTAGCGCCGATGAGTTTTATCCCCTTTGAGGCCTCGACGAGAACGAGTTTTCTATTTGAGCTTCCCTTCAACATCTTCTCAGCCCACATCTCCAGTCCGGCGCCGTTTTCGACGAAGAGATCAGCGCGTGCGATGAGCTTCATCTTATCGGCCGTCGGCTCGTAGACGTGCGGACTGGCGCCTGGGGGAAGCAGCACGATCACCTCACCTTTATCACCCACCAGTTCACGCGTCAGACTTCCAAGCGGGGGGATGGTTACGACCACGTTGAGCCGATCCGCCCCGAAGGCGTAGAATAGGGTGCAGAGGGATAATAACATCAGGAACCACCTTCTCATTCCCACTCCTCCCGGCTTAAGATCGTCCGAGGAATATTCTACCTTACCTTTTATATGGATATCAAGGCTATTAGGATCCGCGGATCCGCGCTCGCTCAAGTAAGGTCCCTCTGTGAATGTTAGGTTGACAAAAACATCGCTTTTTGCTAAACTTTAATATGTCTTGGGCGGAAGTAGCTCAGTGGTAGAGCTTCTGCTTGCCATGCAGAAGGTCGCGGGTTCGAATCCCGTCTTCCGCTCCATTCTTGAGGCGACGTAGCCAAGAGGTAAGGCCGCGGCCTGCAAAGCCGCTATCACCGGTTCGAGTCCGGTCGTCGCCTCCATTATTCTTCGAGGTGGGCGGTTAGCTCAGCTGGTCAGAGTACTTGCTTGACATGCAAGGGGTCACAGGTTCAAGTCCTGTACCGCCCACCATTTTTCTTTTATTATATGAATGCCCAGGACTTTGGAGCCTGTTAAGGGCTCTATTTTTTTATCTCGCTTCTAAGGTGAATCGATGTGGATACGGTGAAGATCTCCTTTCCGGACGGTTCGTCTAAGGAGTATCCGAAGGGTATAACCCCGCTAGAGATAGCTTCGGATATCGGTCCGGGTCTCGCCAAAGCGGCGCTGGCAGCCCTGGTTAACGGAGAGCTTGTGGATTTAACCCGACCGATCACATCCGACGCCGAGGTCCGTATCTTGACCTTCCGTGATGAGGAGGGGCGACGAGTGTATCGGCACTCGGCCTCACACGTCATGGCGCAGGCGGTCAAAGAGCTCTTCCCCGAGGCGAAACTCGGCATAGGCCCGGCGATAGAGGATGGTTTCTACTATGACTTCGACGTGCCGAAACCCTTTACGCCGGATGACCTGGAAAGGATCGAGGAGAGAATGCGTCAGATCATCAAGGCTGATTATCCCTTCAAACGCAGGGAGGTTACGAAGGATGAGGCGATAAGGCTGTTCGAGGAGATGGGGGAGATCTACAAGGTCGAACTGCTTAATGAGATGGAGGACGAGATCGTCTCGCTTTATGAGCACGATAAATTCGTGGATCTGTGCAGGGGACCGCACCTCCCCAGCACGGGCAAACTGAAGGTGGTCAAGCTCCTTAGCGCCGCGGGGGCATACTGGAGGGGAGACGAAAGTAGGAAGATGCTCCAGCGGATCTACGGAACCGCCTACGAGAGAAAATCCGACCTGGACGCGCACCTCAGAAGGATAGAGGAGGCCGAGAGACGGGATCACCGCAGGCTCGGCAGACAGTTGGATCTGTTCTCCTTCCACGAGGTGGCCGGAGCAGGGCTGGTATACTGGCATCCTAAGGGGGCGATGATAAGAAAGATCATCGAGGATTTCTGGCGTGATCAACACATCAAAGGTGGATACGAGTTCGTCTATACCCCACATATCGGGAGATCATGGCTCTGGAAGACCTCCGGACATCTCGATTTCTTCAGCGAGAATATGTATTCTCCTATGGACGTGGACGGACAGGACTACTACCTCAAACCGATGAATTGCCCGTTTCACATAATGATTTATAAGACTAGGATCAGATCGTATCGCGACCTACCCCTGAGATGGGCTGAGCTTGGAACGGTCTATCGGTACGAAAGAGGCGGTGTGCTGCATGGATTGATGAGGGTGAGGGGGTTCACTCAGGATGACGCCCATATCTTCTGCACTCCCGAACAGATAGAGGAGGAGATACTGCGCGTGCTGCGGTTTTCGCTTGAGATGTTGCGCTCCTTCGGGTTCGATCAGTTCGAGGTTTATCTCTCGACCAAGCCCGAAAAGGCGGTCGGCGAGCCCGAAAGATGGGAGCAGGCGCAGAACTCGCTCCGCAATGCGCTCGAAGCTGAGGGGCTTTCCTTTGAAGTGGATGAGGGAGGAGGAGCATTTTATGGTCCTAAGATAGACATAAAGATCAAGGACGCCATCGGAAGATCATGGCAGTGTTCCACGATACAGTTCGACTTCAACCTGCCGGAACGGTTCGATCTCAGTTATGTGGGGGAGGACGGCAGGGAACATCGGCCGTACATGGTTCACAGGGCGCTCCTGGGTTCCTTGGAACGGTTCTTCGGCGTGTTGATCGAGCACTATGCCGGGGCGTTTCCGATCTGGCTCGCTCCGGTCCAGGTGAGGGTGATGAACATCACAAGAGATCAGGAGGATTACGCTCTTCAGATCACCAGAAGGTTAAAGGAGGCGGGGTTGAGAGCCGATAATGATATCCGGGGAGAGAAGCTCGGTTACAAGGTAAGGGAGGCCCAACTGGAAAAGATCCCTTATATGCTGATCGTCGGCGCCAGGGAGAAGGATAGCGGAACGGTGGCCGTTAGAACCCGAAGGGGTGAGGATCTCGGTGGGATGAAAGTTGAGGATTTCATCCGGAAGATCAAAGAGGAGATCGAGAGCAAAGCCACTTACCCTTGACTTTTACTCCCCTTAACTTGTATGATTTAATTGTGGAAAATCTATCTGGAGGTGCGTAAGATAGAGCCGAGGGTTAACTGGCAGATCCGTGTGAGAAAGATACGGGTCATCGACGAAAACGGCAAACAGCTTGGGATAATGACCCCCAAAGAGGGGATGAGGATAGCCCAGCAGAAAGGGCTGGATCTGGTGGAGGTGGCGCCCAAGGCATCGCCTCCCGTTTGCAAGATAATGGATTACGGCAAGTACATGTACGAGCAGAAGAAGCGAGCGCGTGAGGCCAAAAAACATCAGAAAACCGCCGAGCTCAAGGAGATAAGGTTCAAATACGACATAGCCGACCACGATTACCAGTTCAAACTCCGCCATGCCGAGAAATTCCTTCGGTCGGGCAAAAGGGTCAAGATCTCCATAATCTTCAGAGGCAGAGAGGTGGTACACGCCGATTTAGGGCGGAAGATGCTTGAGAAATTCGCAGCCGACCTCTCCCATGTGGGAAGTATCGAACAGTATCCCAGGATGGACGGAAGGATGATGAGCATCCTGCTCGTGCCCAATCCGGAGATGACGGAAAAGGGGGATGACGAAGATGCCGAAGATGAAAAGCAACAGAAGCGCTAGGAAGAGGTTCAAGGTCACCAGCTCCGGAAAGATCAAAAGGTATAAGGCATACGCAGGACACCTCTTCCTCAACAAAACCGCGAAGCGTAAGAGAAGGCTTCGACGAAGCGATCTGGTCGATCCGGCTGACGAAAAGAGGATAAAGAGACTTCTGCCGTATGGATAAAATCACCGGTGCGAAAGGAGAGTAGCGAAAGATGCCGAGGGTAAAGAGAGGGGTAACCGCTCGAAAGCGAAAGAGGAAAATCCTCAAGTACGCTAAGGGATTCAGAGGTGGCAGAAAGAACCTGATACGTACGGCGACGGAGGCCGTACATAAAGCCTGGCAGCACTCCTACGAGCACAGGAGATTACGCAAGCGGGATTTCAGGCGGCTGTGGATCGTCAGGATCAACGCCGCCGTGAGACCATATGGGCTCTCATACAGTAGATTCATGCACGGCTTGAAGCTTGCCGGGGTGGAGCTCGATAGGAAAATGCTGGCCGATGTCGCCATCAACGACTCCGATGCCTTCGCTAAGCTGGTTGAAACGGCTAAATCACAGCTCGCCGCCTCCTGAGATCTGATGGAAGGAATTCCGCCAGGAAAGCCCACTCTATACAGGTTGAGGTAAAGGTTAAGGTTGTGGTATAATACCTTTGGTATAAAACCCTAGGGCCGGACCGGTCCGAAGTTAAGCCTCTGGAGGAGAGGGCCTCTGCAAAGGTTAAGGAACGAGGAACCAGGAGTGGAAAACGTTACAACGTTAAACGTTGAACGTGCAACGGATTTCCTTTCTCCTCGTTCCTCCGATGTAAGCCGCTTCGATGAGGGAGGAAGCTCATCTCCTTTGGAGATGAGAGGAGGTCACTGGGAGATTTTCAAAAGAACGGGTTCGATACACGCCTTTCTGGCGTATCTCTTCGGGCGGGATGGGATAATGAGATCCCATCCCAACAGACAGAATATACCGACAAAGGCAGTGAAGGAGATAAGTAGGCCCGCGTAAACCCCGAACAGAGAGGGGATGTCACCGGCTGAAAGCATCCCTTCGGGGCCGCCGGCTGAATTTCGCTCCGGAGCTTCCAGGCTGAAACCCATCCAGGGCGAGTAGGCCTGGACGGTTCCCCGCCGTTACCGGGAAGGATGAGTGGGCAGATCCCAAGGGGATCTGTCAACCGGGGTGGTACCGCGGAAGCGTATTTGAAGGCTTGCGCTTTCGTCCCCGGCCAAAGTAGGCTGAGGATGGAAAACGCAAGCCTTTTTTGTTATAAAGCATGGAGGAAACGCAGATGGAAAAGGAACTCAGGGAGATTGAGACGGAGATCATAGGTAAACTCAAAACGGCTAAAACCCTCGATGAACTCGAAGCTATAAGGGTCTCATACCTCGGGCGCAAGGGCAAATTGACCAACCTGCTTAAAGGCATGTCAAAGCTGCCTCCCGATCAGAGGCCGATTATCGGTAGGCTAGCAAATCAGGTCAGATCCACTATAAACGAGGCTCTGGAGGAGACAAGGGAGAGGCTGATACGGGAGGAGAGGGAACGGAAACTCGCTGCCGAAAAGGTGGATATAACCCTCCCCGGAAGGAGACCCCCTCTCGGCGTCGAGCACCCGATCACACAGACGCTGGAGAGGATCAAGGAGATATTCCTCGGAATGGGATTCCAGGTGGTTGAGGGACCCGAAGTGGAGGATGAATACCATAACTTCGAGGCGCTTAACACCCCTGAACATCATCCCGCCCGCGACATGCAGGATACGTTCTACATAACCGACAGAGTCCTCCTCAGAACACAGACATCTCCCGTCCAGATCAGGGTTATGGAGAAGCGCAAACCGCCCATTCGGATCATAGCCCCCGGCAGGGTCTACAGACGGGATGCCGATATCTCACACAGTCCGATGTTCCACCAGGTTGAAGGATTGATGGTGGACGAGCGTGTAACTTTTGCCGAGCTGAAGGGAGTTTTAACCTCATTCGCCCACCAGATGTTCGGCCCTGAGACCAGGCTCAGATTTCGCCCCAGCTTCTTTCCCTTCACCGAACCGTCAGCGGAGGTGGATATCTCCTGCATCATCTGCGGTGGAAAGGGATGTCGCACGTGTAAGGGAACGGGATGGATGGAGATACTCGGCTCCGGCTCAGTCGATCCGGAGGTGTTCAAGGCAGTAGGCTATGACCCTGAGAGAATTACCGGATTCGCCTTCGGGATGGGCGTGGAACGGATCGCCATGCTTCGATACGGCATAAACGATATCAGGTTGCTTTTTGAAAACGACATGAGGTTTCTCGAACAATTCCAGTGACACGACAGGGGATTAAAGTTGTATATCGGAAAAAAGAGAGTAGAATTCACGTTTCACGCTCGAAGACGTATGTTGGAACGCCATATAACAGAAGAGCAAACCGTTAAAGTAATTGAAAAACCTGATAGGGAAAGGAAAGCTCGATCAAAGGGATGTCGCCGAGCAGAGCGAAAACTCGGCGTGAGAACTCTTGGGGTTGTGTATAAGGAGGAGAAACAAGTAATCAAAATTATTACAGCATGGCAGGTGAGATAAAAATGCATATCATCCTTGAAATTGATGAAGAGGCAAAAGCTCTATATTTCCGACTGAGAGAAGGGGAAATAGCGAAAACGGTGGAGTATACGGAGGAACAGGAAATATTTCTTGATCTAGACAAACAGGGACGGCTACTGGCGATTGAGATATTGGATCCCTCTTCAGTCGATATGAAATCGGTATTCAAAGAACTATCTGAGCGTTATGGGATTGAGGATTTGAGCTCATTGCTCAGCAAATCTCTGGTCGAACTGGCAGCTTGAACGTAGATAATATCGGAGGTTCAAAATGCGAGTTACCCTTGATTGGCTCAAAGAGTTCGTGGATTTCGACCTCACACCTGAGGAGCTGGCCGATAGGCTTACCATGGCCGGGCTTGAGGTCGATGCTATAGAGAGAATCGGCGAGGGGATAGACGATAGGGTCGTCATCGGAAAGGTGATCTCGATCGAAAGGCATCCCAACGCCGACAAATTAAAGATCTGTCATGTGGATGTGGGAGCACAAAAACTTCAGGTGGTCTGTGGCGCGCCGAACGTCAGAAAGGGAATGCTCGCCCCGATGGCACTGATCGGCTCTAATCTCCCGATCGGCATGACGCTCAAGGTGGCGAAAATCAGAGGAGTGGAATCGTACGGCATGCTCTGCTCCGAAAGGGAGCTGGGGTTATCGGAGGAGGCCTCAGGATTGATGGAGCTTCCTGAAGGACTCCCCGTCGGAATGAGGTTGAACGAGGCGCTGAACCTGCCTACGGTGGTGATTGAGTTCGATCTCACCCCCAACAGGCCGGATTGCCTCAGCGTATATGGGATCGCCCGCGAGATCTCAGCCATCACCGGAAACCCGCTTCGCCCCATAGAGATAAACCTCATCGAACAGGGACCGCCTGTGGAGGAGGTAACCTCCGTTCTCATCGAGGATCCCGATCTATGTCCCAGATATACCGCCAGGGTGATCCTGGACGTCAAGATAGCCCCCTCGCCCTGGTGGATGAGATGGAGGCTTAACGCCGTGGGCTTAAGGCCCATAAACAACGTCGTGGATATCACCAACTACGTCCTCATGGAGCTCGGCCATCCGTTACATGCCTTCGATTATAGGAAGCTGGAGGAAAACAGGATCGTCGTCCGTAGGGCAAAAGATGGCGAGGAGCTGGTCACACTGGACGGGGAGCTCAGAAAGCTCAGGTCGGATATGCTCGTCATAGCCGATGCCCGGAAACCCGTGGCCCTCGCCGGGATCATGGGCGGAGAGGATAGCGAGGTGACCGATCGGACTACAGAGGTGCTGCTCGAAAGCGCATATTTCAACCCTGTCAGCATACGCAAAACCTCTAAGGCGCTCGGCATGCATACCGAGGCATCACATAGATTCGAGAGGGGCACGGATATCGAAGGGCTGGTGACCGCATCGGCGAGAGCGGCTCAACTGATGGTGGAGATCGCCGGTGGGATGATATGCCGCGGGATGGCGGACGCATATCCCAAAAAGAGAACGCAGTTCCACATCAAATTCAGACCTCAGAGATGCAACTATCTGCTCGGCACGGAGATATCGACCGAGGAGATGGAGGATATATTCCGGAGGCTTAAATTCAAGACCGTTAGGGAACCGGACGGGACGATCAGCGTGGAGGCGCCCAGCTTCAGGCCGGACATAGAACGGGAGGTCGATCTCATAGAGGAGGTGGCCAGGATCTACGGATACGACAAAATACCCACCTTCATGCCGTTTGGGGAGGTCCCGGAGGCCGAACCGAACCTGAGGGAGAGGTTGCGGAATATAGCCCGAAAGGTCATGCTGGGCTCCGGATTGAGCGAGGCCGTGAATTACTCCTTTTACGATCCGGGTTGGTTCGATATGATCCTCCTTCCAGAGGACGATCCCCGCAGAAGGACGGTGAATCTCCGTAACCCGCTCAGCAGGGAGCAGTCCGTTATGCGCACAACCCTCGTGCCCAGCCTGTTGGAGAACGTCTCGTGGAACATCAGACATCAGGTCAGACAGGTCAAGCTCTTCGAGCTGGCTCGAACCTTCTGGCCCAAACCCGATCATCCGGAGGAACTGCCCCTGGAGAGAGAGATGCTGGGCGGGGTGTTGAGCGGCACTATGTCCGCCGGGACATGGTGCGATCCTGAACGAGAGCCCGACTTCTTCGATCTGAAGGGGATCGTCGAGGAACTGTTGGACGGTTTCGGCGTGAAGGAGGCGAGGTTCATCAGATCCGGAGAGCCCTTCCTGCATCCCGGGAGATCGGCAGATCTGATCGTCGGCGGGGAGAAAGTGGGGATCTTAGGCGAGGTTCATCCGGATGTGCTTGAACGATGGGATATACCGCAAAGGGTGTACCTGTTTGAGCTTGACTTTGATCTGCTGTGCGAGGCTTCGGATCTGTCCCGTAGGTTCATCCCTATCCCTCAGTTCCCAAAGCTCACAAGGGACATAGCGCTCCTTGTGCGCAGCGATCTGCCTTCCGAGGAGGTCACTGAGATCATACGTTCTTTCAGCCCGCTCGTTAGCTCCGTCAGGCTCTTCGACCTGTATGAAGGGGATAGGATACCGGAGGGCCTCAAAAGCTTGGCCTATACCATAGATTTCGTCTCACCTGAAAGGACATTGACCGATCAGGAGGTGGACGAGGAGCTGAGAAGGCTTCTGAGAGCCCTTGAGGAAAGGGTCGACGCCAAGCTGAGAGGACAGATTTAGAGTTGACCTGATAACCCCGCTTTGCTATACTTCAAATCGATGTATAGATGCCAAGGGGTAAGGTGTGAAACTCGAGGATCTGAAGCTCTTGGAGGGCTTCTTCTCCAGACAACTTGAGATACTGGAAAGGCTCTACGGTGATGTCGCTGAGCTCGATCTGGCGAAATACGAGAATCTCTATGTCTTCGCATTAAAGGCCCAGCAATTCTACACGGCCCTGGAGGACCTCTTCAAGGAGATAGCCAGAGTGTTTGAAAATAGGGTCGAAGACCCTACCAGGTTTCACCGCGAGCTTTTGGTCAGGATGAACACCGAAGTTCCTGAGATACGAATGGCCGTTATTGACGAAAGAGCGTTCCGATTCCTTGACAGATTGAGGAGGTTCAGACATTTTATCAGACATGCCTATGACTATGAGCTGGATAGGGAGGAGATAGAAAAGCTTCAGAAGATGTTTAGGGAAGACTTCGAGGTTCTCCGCGAGGACTTAAATCGCTTTCTTGAATTCGTAAAGGATCTGAGCTATGAGGAGAGGGAAATTTGAGCTGGGAAGGCAGCTTATACGACATAGAAAGGAGAAGGATTTCCTCCTGAGGGAGAACCTCAGGAAGGAGACCTTGAGGGGAACGATAGCCGCCCTCAAAGGATACTTCCAAGGCGTGGATGTGGAGGCGGTCTACCTTATAGGATCCCTACTGCGCGAGGGAAAGTTTTACGAATTTTCGGATATCGACGTGGCGGTTAAGGGATTCAAAGGGGATGTGTGGGAGCTGGGATGTGAGCTTGAAAGGGTCTTAAACAGGGATGTGGACGTCATAGCGCTGGAGAAAAGCGACTTTAAGGATTTCGTCGAGAGGCACGGGTTGAGGGTGATATAGATGGCGAAAAAACTGACGCTGATGGAGCAGTACAGACGAATAAAGAGCCAATACCCGGACGCTATCCTGTTTTACAGGGTCGGGGACTTCTACGAGACCTTCTACGAGGACGCCAAAATCGCCTCGCGCGTGCTGGGAATCGCCCTGACATCGCGCGATAAGGACGATAACGGCAAGCCTGTACCGCTTGCGGGCGTTCCTCATCACGCCGTCGAATCGTATCTCTATAAAATGGTCAAAGCGGGTTATAAGGTGGCGATCTGCGAGCAGGTGGAGGACCCCAAAAAGGCCAAAGGGGTGGTCAAGCGCGAGGTCGTCAGGATAGTAACCCCTGGCACGATCTTCGAGCCGGAGGCGCTGGAGCATAAGGAGAACAACTATCTCGTCGCGTTATGCAGAGTGGGAGAGATCTACGGGCTGGCGCATGTGGATCTCTCCACAGGCGAGTTCCACGTCACGGAGCTGGAAGATGAGGATAAGCTTATCTCCGAGATAACCCGGCTCAGACCCTCAGAGCTCCTCATACCTGAGGGATTCGAGAGTGAGACGATTGAAAGGGTAAGGTCTGAAACATCACCGGTTGTAAACCCGCTTCCCTCGTGGCAGTTCGATGTGGATACGGCCCGATCGGAGCTCTTGAGCCATTTCGATGTCCTCTCGCTGGAAGGGTTCGGATGTGAGGGAAAATCCGCCGCCATATCCGCTGCCGGGGCGCTGATTCAATATCTCAAGGAGACACAGAAGCAGCAGCTACAGCACATCCTCTCGCTCAAGACCTACTCGCTTGAGGAGTTCATGATCCTGGACACCGAGACGCAGAGGAATTTGGAACTCATCCGCTCCATCCGTGACGGATCGACCAAGGGGACGTTGATAGAGATCCTGGATGAGACCGTCACCCCCATGGGTGGGAGAAAACTACGCCAGATGATCCTCAGGCCGCTTTTGAGGGCCGATGAGATCAACGCAAGGCTCGACGCCGTCCAGGAGCTCTTCGAGAACCTCATCCTGCGTGACGAACTGAGAGAGCTGTTGAGGGAGATAAGGGATATCGAGAGATTGATCGCTAAAGTGGGTCTCGGCTCGGCAAACGCCAGGGATCTTCTGGCCCTTCGAAATTCGCTTAAGCTGGTACCTCAGATCAAGGAAAAGCTCGGCGGTCTCAACTCATCGCTCCTCCAGACGATTCGGGATCAGCTCGAGGACGTAAGTGATGTGGTTGATTTGATCGATAGGGCCATACATGAGGACCCGCCCATCACCATCCGTGAAGGGGGAATCATCAAGGACGGATACAACTCGGAGCTGGACGAGCTGAGGGCGATCGTCAGAGACGTCAAGGGATGGATAGCCGGCCTACAACAAAAAGAGAGGGAGCGAACTGGGATCTCATCGCTGAGGATAGGATACAACAAGGTTTTCGGATACTACATCGAGGTGACGAAGCCGAACCTGCATCTCGTCCCGGAGGATTACATACGAAAACAGACCCTTGTTAACGCCGAGAGGTTCATCACACCCGATCTGAAGGAGCAGGAGGCCAAGATCCTAAACGCTCAGGATCGGATAAATGACCTCGAATATGAGCTCTTCTGCGAGGTGAGGAGCAAGGTAGCCGAGATGACGGAGGTGATTCAGAGGATCGCCGCCGCCATAGCCATGCTGGATGTCCTGGCTACCTTCGCCCACATCGCCGCCAAGAATAACTATGCAAGACCTCAGGTGGATGAGGGCGACGAGGTGATCATCCGAGACGGGAGACATCCCGTCGTGGAAAGGCTCTTCACGCGCGAGGGATTCGTCCCGAACGACACCTACCTGAACTGCTCCGACAGACAGATGTGCATAATCACAGGGCCCAACATGTCGGGAAAGTCGACCTTCCTCAGACAAACCGCACTGATCTGTCTGATGGCGCAGATCGGATCTTTTGTTCCCGCGTCGGCGGCTAAAATAGGCGTGGTGGATAGGATCTTCACCCGCGTCGGCGCCTCTGATAGCCTCGTGACGGGCCAGAGCACCTTTCTGGTGGAGATGAACGAGACGGCCAACATCCTCAATAACGCCACGCGGAAAAGCCTGATAATACTCGACGAGATAGGACGGGGCACAAGCACTTTCGACGGGATAAGCATCGCCTGGGCGGTCGCCGAATACATTCTGCAGCACATCGGCGCGAAAACCCTGTTCGCCACGCATTATCATGAGCTGACCGAGCTGGCCGGGACTTACAAGAACGTCAAAAACTACAACGTCGCCGTTCACGATGATGGCGAGAGGGTGGTCTTCCTGAGGAAGGTCGTGGAGGGGGCAACTGATAAGAGCTACGGGATACACGTGGCTAAACTGGCAGGTCTGCCGATGGAGGTGATCGGGAGGGCCAACGAAATACTGGGAATCCTGGAAAGCCATAACATAAGCGTTGAAGGGGGAGACAAACCCGCCGTGGCATCTCGACCGAGGATCAAAAGGCGATCCAGGCCTTCCTTTAGGGACGATTCCCTCCAGCTTCTGCTCTTTACACCTCAGCCGAACGAGATCATAGAGGAGCTTAAGAAGCTGGATCTGAACAATATGACCCCTATCCAGGCTCTCAACAAGCTATACGAGCTGAAGCTGAAGGTCGAGAAGGAACGATGAGCGGCTTGAAATCCAAGAGGAGGAGCGTTATGCTCATTTCGTGTTTCTCGCAGACGAAGCGGGGGAAAGTAGAGGTTCAAGACAAGAGTTGACTTGAGAAGGAGATAGGTATAAAATATACAGCGTTAAGGAGCTGGGCAATAGTATCTAGCTAACCTTCGGACATGAGTTCGGTAGGAAACTGATGGCTTTATTCCAGAGAGCGGTTCTGCCGGGTAGAAAAAGGAGGATACTCAAAGTGTTGTAGAATCTTTTGTCTAGTTTGCTTTTCATGGCCTCAATGTCGAAATTGCGCCTGAATCTTAAATCTAAAGCAAACGCTCATATTATCGCTGAGTGTAGCAGAGATTTTTAAAGCTACCGTCCGCAGTCGGCAGTCCGCCGTCCGCCGTTATTCCGCTGCGGACCGCGGACGGTGGACAGCGGACAATTGGCCATAGATACTACACTCAAGGGGAATAAGAGCGAAAGCAAAAAGTTGGTCTCATCAACCAAGGCTGAGTCCCTTCAATTTGTCTTGAGGCAAAATGCTCTCAGTATTTAGGAGAAGATTGCATGCAAAGCAACGAGAGCCAAAATGATTGCTTTGCCGTTGTCTCTGTTAATTGGAATGGACATGTAAAACGTTTGCGGCTTTATCCTAAAGATTTATGGTTAACAGTCCCCCGTTCCGCGTGTGTTACTAAAGGCGATAGGGTCCGGTTCAGAGATGGAAAAGCATCGGTTATCTGTAGAAATGGCCAAGCGCAATTTCTTCCCCCTTACGCACATCCAGAAAAGCTACAGCTTGGCAGCACTGTAGTAGAAGTCCTCATTAAGGAAATTACAGAACCTGAGGAATATGAAGCTTATCAATCTCTTTCGAATTCCCATTATCGAGGAAAAGCGATTTATGGTCGCACAGCTCGTCTGATTGTACGCTCGTTTCACCCCCTACATCCGGAAGTTTTAGGATATATTGAACTAGCTACTCCTTTCTACATGAATAAGGCACGTGCAGAGATTCTGAATACATCGTTTCGATTAGACGGAATAGCGTGGAAAGCTTGGAAAAAGTCCACAATGCGGAAATATATACATCTTATCGTACGGATCGCCCGTTGTGTGGTTTACCCGGAGTTTCGTGGCTTAGGGTTAGGTCAGATCTTGGTCAAACATGCAGCACAGTTTGCTCGGGAACGATGGCAAGTGAGCGGTTGGAAACCCCTCTTTTTGGAGATTTCCGCGGATATGTTGAAATATGTACCTTTTGTCGAGAAAGCCGGGATGGTCTATATCGGAGAAACAGAGGGCAATCTGAAGAGGGTTCATAAGGATATGGCTTACTTACTTAGCAATGCCAAACGTGTGAAAAGCGGTGAAATCGTCTCTGAGGAGTCGTGTGGCATTGTAGATCAACAAGTCGCACGATTGGATCGTGCATTACGCCTTATGGAGCAGGAAGGGCTGAGCAAGGAAGAACTTGTAAGGCGTTTGCAAAGACTGTCACGTGATAATGTTCTTCGTGATTTCGCCTTTTTCCATGAGATTGTCAGCCTGCCTAAGCCGACTTACATGATGGGATTAACCGAAGAAACCGATAATTTTGTGCGAAAACGGGCTAAGGAGATTGCCCCTTCCAATGGACATACACCTCCTTCGATCTCACTTGACCCTCTGACAAATCCAATACTATTGAAGAACATCACGTTGACATTTGAATCGCAAGTTCGAAGGACGCGTCAAACTCACGCTATCCAGCAGGCTTTTGGAATCTCTCCCGATGCGATCAAGACTATAGTTATCCGCAATCTCTCAATGAAAATTAAACCTGGAAGCATCGTTTTGATCATTGGTCCTTCGGGTTCGGGGAAGACGACATTGCTTGAATTGCTGTCCAAGAAAGAAACGGAAAAAAAAGCTTTCCGGATAGAAGGCGAATTGCAGCTTCCAAAGAATTATAGACCAGGAATTTTTCAACCCATTCGCTCTCGCAAAGCCTTAATAGAAGTGATGGATAAGCGAGATGTTCGTTCCGCTTTGTACCTTATGGGGCTTGTGGGATTATCGGATGCGTTTATTTATCTGAAGCGCTTTGAAGAACTTAGTAAAGGACAACAATATCGAGCGATGCTTGCCAAGCTACTTTCGGACCGCTGTAATGTTTGGCTGATTGATGAATTCTGTGCGAATCTTGATCCCGTAACGGCTAATGTCGTAGCAGAGAAACTACAGCATACCGCACGTCAATTTGGCGCGACTTTAATTGTAGCTGCTCCTCACTGCGAAATGTTTCTTACCTCGCTTAAACCCGATCTTGTGCTTCAGTTGACTAGTGCTTGGGAACACCGAATTTGGGATGGGCAGGAATTCACCAAGAGGGTGTCACAACTACGTGATGGTCCTGCTGCCAATGGTGTTCCCACTCTTCGTTTGCTGCCCGAATTCTTTTCCGCAGTCCGTCGCGGCGACAAGCGGACGACGATACGGAAGGGGCGTAAGTTTCTTCAATCAGATCTACTGCTATTCCAATGCGGAGAAGAATACCTGCCGGTAAGAGTCATCAAAATCATCCGTAAGCGGTTTTCGAAGCTCACTGCTGAAGATGCGAGAAACGACGGCTTCTCATCTTTATCCGAGCTTCAGAGCAACCTACGAGCACTGTATCCTGATCTTCAGAGAAATAGCATCGTCACGATCATTTACTTTCAACTTCTTTGCGGGGAGGGAGCTGGTTGAGCCGATCCTCAAACTCTAACGGATCAAATCAAGAATTCTATCAATGGTTAGATGAGGCTTTCTTTGTTCTTCCTCGTAGTAATGAGCTTTTCTTCCAAAGGCTGTGGCAAGAAGGGCGTTTAAACATCGACCCAAGTTTGGGAAGCCCTGACATCATAGACGAACGGAGCGCCCGGTTGATCTGCGCTACCTTGCACCGACGTGAACGCTTATTAATTGTTCTTCCAAATGCTAGTCCTCATCGTCCACCACTATTATTCGCCACCGGTTTACTTATGTACGCCCTTGATACTATCGGTGGGGATCGCAATATATGTGGCGCATTCGGTAGGGGACTTGTGCTTTATTTTGGCTCAACAGTAGGCATAAGGCAACATTTAGTACAGACCAAAGCTGGGAGAATAAATCTAGCCTCTGTATTTCCCCAAGTTTACAGAACTCGTTCTGGTACTTATCAAGCATCTCAGCAACTCCACGAGGAAACTAATCTGCCAACGGTCATCTGTGTATATTCCCCTGTTGATCCCATTTCTGTGATTAAACAGCACCAACCAGATTGGATAGCCATTGATTGCGGAGAAAAATCTAAGCTTCACTGGTTGCCTCCTCTACTGGAATTCACTCGAGATCATAATCTCCCCGTAATTGCTTGGTGTCAAAATCCACTTTCCCTTTGCATAGAAGATTTCCTTCGAACCGGAGCTTTGGTCTTCCGATGGCCATATATCCAACAAGATCAACTCTTATCGTCCTTGGATCCTCCAGATGGTAGTAATATTCTAGAGCAAATTTTTAACCATACTACAAGCGTATGTGTTCAGCCAATATTGGTCAAAGATGGAAACTTTCTCTCTCACCTGCAGAATGCCTACTATAACTTAGTAGATACCTCACGCATAGCTGTTGGGCGTTTAGCTCGAGATGCACTTTACGTTGGATGGAGTTACTTGAGAACATTGGAAAGTCTTCATGTTCCCTTAGACATCTATGAGAGTGAAGCTAAATATCATTGGGCCTAAAAAGAATTTCACAACTACGTACCATGATGAGGCGCTTCATCCAATCGATCTATCATGTGAATTCTAACTTGGCTTCCAAGTTGGAAGAAGTTGATGTTTGCTTGGATTCCGCTTATGATTACCTCCGAGGTAGAGAACCACCGCTTTGGTCAGCTCTAACCGAATTATGCGTCTCAGATGTTCCGGAAGATGAGTTTCGGGCGATTGTCTTTCCAAGTTCAGCTCGAAAACAATTGTTTAGCTTCGCACTATTAGCTAGGTACAACATTTCAGAAGATGACTTGCGCGATCTACGTGTGGGTTTCATGAGTCTTTCGGGTTTACGCACCTCGAGAAGCGCGGGCGATGAACAGCAAATTCCTCTTGAGTTATCCTTACGTCCTCTATTTGTCGGCATACCAAGCCAACATCAATCAGCTCAGATAGTCTCTCTTCTACGCCATCGCAAGATGGACGTATTGATTTACCCTTATCAAGAGCCTATCTTGGATAAGCGGATAGCTCGGTGGGATGAAGCGCTATCAGGAGACTCAAGCGGCCAAGTGAAAGTCCTCGTCTGTCTCTCTAAGCGTTCACCACCTATGAAAATTCCTACATCTTCACCATGTGTCAAATTGATTCCTTCTGATGATATAATCGCATCTGAAGAAAAACGCGGAAAGAAATCCCATGCTCATGGAAGAACATCCAAGTCCCTTTGGTTGCAAGCTGATCCAGTTGAAGAACTGGAAAATCTTTTAGGAGTAAAGGACCTTGATGAAGACGAAGAAGCTTCCTTAGTACAAAGAAGCTTAGCTAGTGGAGAAAACCATGAATCCACCGAGGAAGGCATTGAAGAGAAACCGTGGGTAGAGGAAGCAGTAGCTGTGAATTTTGATGGAGGATGGAAAACCCTTCTTGCCCCTGACGATACCATTAACGTCATTATCAATGGTTCGGACGGTAATCGGCTTGAAGAACGCTATGTTCGCGCATTACGCCGCGGTGACCGTGTGTTCTTTCTTCATGACCAGAGGCGACAAAGTTTATATGATTTGATCATTTCCCGGGTTCATCGGCACCCGGCTATCGAAATTCACCTAGCGCTCATTCAACGCTGGCAAGACGATTTTGCTATGGCTTACCACCAGCGGTGGCGTAGCAAAAGACGCTCTTTAAATGATTTACTGAAGGAACTGCGGAATCGTGGTAGCCGTTTAACTTCTCCGGTTACATTACGTTTGTGGTTGGAAGGACGAACCTTATGTCCTCAAGATCCAAAAGATTTGTATCGCCTTGCTGAAATACTGGATATGAATTTCGTACGTCAATATTACCAACGTATCCACTATGCTGCTCACCGACTGGCAGGACTCCATCGAGGAGTGGCAAATCGTCTAAATCGATGGCTGGAACACCAAGCCGCTGGAATTGATTCAGGAATACTAGAAGAGATCATCGATGAGGATCTGGATTTATCATTGCGCGATTTTCGAGACTCAATATTGATACTAACGGTGGAGTCATTAACTATAGAACGAGGGCCATTCCTGAGAAATCGTTTAGGTAAATTAGAAAGGAGTGATACCGATGACCGATAAGAATTGGACTCCCCAGGAAGAATGGCGGCTTGCAGAATATCTCATCCAGCAAGTGTGTGAAAGAGCTATGGGGCGAAGCGAGCAGGAATGCTTGTATAACTATCCTCATGATGTCTATTTTATAGGCAGTTTGCGTCCTAAGCAAAATGAGCCTCAGAGAGTGTTTAATCAGCCATCTCATTTGCGTGAACTCATCAACAAGCTTGCTCCTGTGGCGTTTGGAGCAGAATTTCGTGTACGCCCTGAGGCTGGTAAGCTCAATATTTCGATCGAACTTCAGTGGGCCTGTTACTATCGGGTTTTCCCCACTTTTGAACAACAGATTGAGCATCAACGACAGAGCATGCTGGAATCGAATAGCAGCGTCAATATCTCTGAAAATCTAAATCAAGCAGGGGCTAACCTAGCAACGAACAAATTGATGCTTGAGGATGAGCAGGAAGAAGAACTTGCAGAGATCGAATCTCCTGAAGTTGCTGAATCTACGCTCGATCGGCGTCGCGCCCGCAGACCTAGAGATCGACTATTTATCCGCTTTCGCAAAATCCCTTGCAGAGCACAAGGCGTTGTCACTTTGTGCTGCCATCCCGATGGGAGGTGGTCAGTGGATGATTCAAGTTTGCAAGCTGCTCTAGATGAAGAGATGAAACGAGCTCAACAAGCGGCAATGAGTGACAATGAACGCATCCGCACGTCTCGTTCCCCCTATGAACAGATTAAGGTACCCGAAGCCGCTTTGGATTCTGAAGAAGATTACAGAGCTTTTCTTCAAACGTTGCAAACAGATGTCGTGCCGGAGTGGAAGTGGGAGGTGAGATCAGAACTGCGAGAAAGCAACGCCTATGGACAAAGTGAGAACATATTGTCACTAGAGTTCATTAACGTCTCTCCTTGCAAGGTGAACTCTCCTAACATTGAGGCCTTTCTCTTCGATACAAAAGCAATCTTCAGCTTTGATAAGGGGAGGGTGTTGCCTTTTGAATTGGAATTAGCCCCTCGGGGTTTCCGCTACAATCGAAATCTCTGGGGGCGCGGGTTCAACTGTGCTGTAGAGAAAACGAACGATGATCCCCCAACTTTTGAAACTACGCATACTCCTATTTATCGCCAAATGCGCTATGTCACAAGGACAGAACCTATCGCTCGATTTGCGGATTTAGTGGAAGATCCAATCCCGACCCTTGATACTATCCTGGAGGCAATGGAAAACTATCTAGAAGAATGGGATAAAGCATGGCAAGGTTATATCGCTTCTTATCCTCAATGGCAGACACAATTCGGCGGCGAATTTAACCGAGATCGGCATCAGTTTGAGGATGAAATCCGTCGATTCCAACGGGGGATTGAGCTGATTCGCAACGATGAGGACGTACGCTTAGCTTTTAAATTAACCAACGAGACCTTCCGCCGGAGCTATCCACCCAAAGAGAGTTGGCGGCTGTTTCAAATCGTTTTCCTCGTGAGCCAGATTCCTGGGATTGTTTCACTACGTCATCCAGATAGCCCCGATATCGCCGAACGAGAAATGGTAGACATTATTCATTTCCCAACCGGTGGTGGGAAAACAGAAGCTTACTTAGCTGTGATCACCTTTCACTGCTTTTACGATCGCTTGCGAGGTAAGTCAGCAGGTGTAACAGCATGGACGCGTTTTCCTTTACGATTGCTTACCCTACAGCAAACTCAGCGCGTAGCTGATGTGATCGGTGTGGCCGAGCTAGTTCGACGAGAACAATCTGACCCTCGTTTGAATAGCTCTGGCGTGGATGGCTTTGCTGTGGGTTATTTCGTTGGTAAGGAAGCCACACCAAACGAAATTACTCCTCCTCGTTCCGGTGATCCTCCGGATTCAACATGGAGTCAGGCAAATGATCCTAGCGCTCGTCAATATTGGAAGCGAGTTTTCCGCTGTCCTTCATGTCACACAACGACTGTGAGAGTAGAATTCGATCCGCAGAAGATTCGCATCATTCATCGTTGCACGAATTCTCAGTGTGCTTTCCCCAATGGCGAAATCCCAGTTTACGTTGTAGACAACGAAATCTATCGCTACCTACCTTGTGTCATTGTAAGCACAATCGATAAACTCGCTGGTATAGGGAATCAGCGTAAATTAGCACAAATATTTGGACAGGTGGATGGTCGCTGCATCATACATGGCTATTACAAAGGCAAGTGCTGTCAAAAGGACTGTACTGATCGGAGTAGGTTGCAAGTGGGTACTCCACCGGGCTTAACTGGACCGACTCTATTTGTACAAGACGAGCTGCATCTACTTAAGGAAGGATTAGGAACGTTTGATGCTCATTACGAGACTTTCGTCCAAAGACTCCGTCAGGAGTTCGGCCAGAAGGAACCGTTGAAGATCATCGCTTCCTCTGCTACAATTGAAGCTTTTCAGCGACAAGTGGAACACCTATACGGTCGAGATCAAACACGGGCTCGGGTCTTTCCCAGTCCAGGTCCAACGTTGAAAGAGTCGTTCTATGCAGAGACACTTAACTATCCTCAACGATTGTTTGTAGGGGTTCTTCCCCATAACAAGACCATTTTTAATGCCATTCTTGAACTCATCGAATACTATCACCGCGAAGTACAGTACCTGCAACGTTTATCCCCTTGTGCACCAAATCCTTACGGCGGTGTTCTTCTACCCGCTACAGATGAATGGAAAACTTTGCTAGATTTTTATAGTACCTCTCTGACTTATTTCCTGGCGCACCGCGAACTTAACTCTATCCGTACCGACATCGAAGGTGATATCAATCCTAATCTTGTTCGGGACGGTCTGAGCCCACTGGAAATCTCGGAGCTTACCGGCAGTACAAGCACGGATGAAGTAGCGCAAATTTTAGAGAGATTAGAACGATCCTCCTTAGATGAGCAAGCTCCACATACCGTGTTGGCAACGAGTATGGTTAGCCATGGCGTGGACGTGAATCGCTTCAACGCTATGATCTTCTACGGCATGCCGCGTCAAAATGCTGAGTATATCCAGGCATCGAGCCGTGTTGGCCGAGCGCATGTCGGCATTGTTTTTACCTGCTTGCATCCTGCCCGAGAGCGTGATCGAAGCCACTACGCCTACTTTGCTAAGTTCCATGAGTTCCTAGGACAACTTGTCGAGCCAGTAGCTATCAACCGTTGGTCGAAGTTCAGTATCAACCGTACACTGCCAGGGTTGTTTATGGGCGTGTTGTTGCAACTGATCGCTAATCGCTCCGACGAGAGTAATCCAAATCGTTACTATATGCTAGACTTCGTGAAGCAAAAGATTGCAGAAGGCACCTTACAAGCGGATGATTTTATTCCACTTCTGGAACAAGCCTATTGTGTACAGCCCCCTCCTAACGAGGCTGCATTCCAGAAGGAAATCAGACTGCGAGTGCAGCAGTTTTTGGATCAAATTGTAAGCGCAGGCAGTGGAAATGCTTTCGTCTCCGATGCCCTGATTCCTAAACCGATGCGCAGCCTGCGAGATGTGGACGAGCCAATTGAAATCGAGCTAGATAGCTTGGGTTCACAATGGGCAACGCAAGATCATCATTAATTAAGGGGGTATTTATGGGACGAGTAATGAACAGAGGCAAGCAGCAGATAATCTTCAACTATCTTCCTGGTAGGACTTTCGATTTTGAGCGAGTAGCAACTATTGCTCGAGTGAGGAAAATCCAAGGTGTCCAGCGTAATGACGACCTCAATATCGCTGTGGTGTTGCGCAAAGTAGCCGACGAAGCACAAGCTTGGCGGCAAGAATTTCGGCCAGCACTGCGAGATCAAGTACTGGAAGATCCCTCTCGTTTTGTTCTCATTGAACCTAAGCGAGTACAGGCAGAGATGTTTCCCAGGGTGTTCTGGTGTCAGAATCGGTCTTGTGGGCGAGTTTTTGATTACAGTAATAGAGATGTCTTACCACCAAGGGTCTGCCCTGTATGTAAGCAGGGGAAGCTAATTCAGCTGCGTTTCGTCAAGATACACCGCTGTGGTGCTCTACGACCTTTACGTCCTCCTACCTGCCAGCGGTGCCATACCACCAACTACATGGCTTTGGATACTCGAAGCAGCGAGCGCGTTGCTAACTTCCGCTGGATCTGCCGACGATGCAATACAACACAGTCAGTATTTGGTGAATACTGTAGGGAGTGTCACTGGCCAAATGATGAATCTAGTCTGCGTAGGATGGATATTGACGTCCATCGTGCTGGTCGGACCTTCTATCCTCATACTACGGTTTTGCTGAACGTTCCCCATCGCCAGCTAGATCCATTTTTCAACATACCAGAATGGCCGGCTATTGCTGCAGCGAAGTTCCTCGGTTTACCAGAAGCAACCAGTCGAGCTCTATCGGACTTTGGGCCCCAAGGCTTTGGAAGTCCTGAGATTGGGAGCATTGGTTTATCTGGGGATGATCTTGATGAACTCTTCCGCCGCCAAGCAAGGGGTGAATTGACAGCCGAACAAATGGTAGCGGAAATACAAGCTCTGCGCCAGCGGAGACAGCAAGAAAAGCAAATGTCTTCCCCTAACAGGATCGCTCAAGATCTAGAACGCCAAACTGGTGTCTCGTTTCCGATATGGAAAGAGGCTGGACAAGAGATGCTGGAAGCGGTTATGCCGCTGGAAATGAGCAAACCTGAAGAGCTATTTGATCAAACCCCTCCGCCACCAGCTGTGCAAATAGCTCAGCGTATAGGATTATCACGTCTGACACTCATATCAGACTTTCCTATAGTTATAGCTACATACGGGTACAGTCGTGCTGAATATACACCAAACCAGTGCTATCTGAATCCTTTCCCTCCGGACCCCGATTACGATGGCAAATTTCCCATCTTCGTAGATCAAGTTCAAGCGGACGCTCTAATGCTACGTCTTAATCCAGAGCGTGTATGTCTCTGGCTTGAATACAACGATTTTCCCCCGAGCCTACCTAATGGAGAAAACTTAGATCTAGCTAGACAAGCCTACTTTGTGCAACTATTTCATGGCGTACCTCTGCGAGAGACATTGAAAAGTGACCGTCCTCATGCCCGGTTAGTGTTTGGCTTGCTACATACTCTGAGCCACCTCTGTTTGCGACAGGCAGCGCTGCTCTGCGGACTGGATCGTACTAGCTTGTCAGAATATCTCCTACCACGGGCTCTCACCTTTGCACTCTATTGCAATCATCGGTTTGGCGCAACGATCGGTGCATTGACCTCGTTGTTTGAACAATCGTTGACTGAATGGCTTAATGCTGTATGTAACACACACCGCTGTGTCTATGATCCAGTTTGCCGAGATCATGGTGGAAGCTGCCATGCTTGTACTCACTTGGCTGAAACGAGCTGCAGGTTTTTCAATTTAAATCTTGGGCGTGTTTTTCTCTTCGGAGGTTATGATCCTGAGTTGGGAAGAACCATTGCAGGTTATCTCGATCCATCCCTACAATAGTAAGGTGAAGTATGCTTGGCGATCAAGATACCTCGTCAAATGTTGAGTTTGTTATTACCGTGCCGGAACCCTATGGACCAGAGCTTGCCTTCAGGGCTCGGGCACGTACAACACTTGGCGTGATCATTCAGCTGATTGCGCAGGCCCAGCATCAAATAGTTATCGCATCACCATTTATACAATTACATGAAAATCTTGAAAGTGAGCCATTAGCAGAGGCTTTGCGTGCAGCACTAGGAAGAGGTGTTGATGTTGACATAGTTAGTACTGGAAGCAGCCTGCGAGCGCTTGAGTTGAGCTATTTGCGTCAAAAAGCCCATGGGCGTTTGCGGTTGTTTCAGCCCCGAACTAATATAGAGGATGAACGACGGCTTGGATCACATGCTAAATTCTGCCTTGTTGATGGCCGATACGCTTATATCGGTAGTGCTAACCTAACAGGCCCAGGGCTATCGGAAAACTTGGAAATGGGAGTGTTGATTCATGGGAAGATAGCGCGGCAGATAGCGGAATTTTGGAATCTACTGCTCAATAGGGAATTCTTCGTTGAAATCAAGACCAAAGATTGAAGGAAATCTCATCCACCTAGAGTGAGCATTACAGGTCACAGGTGAACAAATTTCACATGGGATGTGCGCTCATAATCGAGGTGATAATCTCGAGGGCTCTCTTCACCTCCCGCGATGATGCTCTATCTATGAGATATTCACGCCCTTCAAGCTTTAAGCTTAAGCTGGATTGCCCAAGCACCTTGTCCCTTAGCTTTCTTCTCACCTCGATCCCAATTATATCGGATATCGGGATATCCCCTTTCACGTTGGCATATACCCATCCTCCCATCCTTCTCTCGTCGATTATGAACACCCGAGCATCGGTTATCACGATGAAATCCCTGGACGCGGAAAGGGAGCCTTTAGCTATGAAGCACATTCTCACTCCCTCTCCCGGATTCAGCATCTTCAGGATGACCCCTTTGATCCTTTCCGGTAGAAGATCGAATTCAGCCATTTATTTCAGCCTGACGGGTTTACCCGTTTCAGCGGATTTCCAGGCCGCCTCGGTGAGCTGGATAACGCGAAGTCCGTTGGTGGCATCCACAGCGTTCTCTGCCTTACCGAGGACTAGATCCAGAAAAGCCCTGTCTTTCTCCCCACCCTTGGGGAGCTGATCACCGGTTACCTCCACCATCCCTGTGTTCTGTTCCTCCCTGTAAAGCTTTCCGTCTCGCACGAACAGCGTTCCGTTCTCCATCCAGATCGTCATATCCTCATGCATGCGCCCGACTGAGTGTCCGACAACGCTGATGTTGCACAGAGCACCTGTGTCGAACCTGATGGTCATCGCCGTCAGGATATCCACCTGTGTATCGAGGCAGTCCATCATCGCGAAGACCTCCTCAGGCCGTGTTTCCAGAATCCAGAGGAGGATATCCAGCAGATGGCTGCCGGAGTCGTTGAGCTGTCCGCCGCCGCTGAGGGCTGGGTCCTGACGCCATTTCCCTTTTTGACTGCGATACCAGTTCTGAGATTGATGGGCCGCCACGAAGTGAACTTTTCCGAGCTCACCGCTCTGAACGACGTCACGGCAGTACATGTATATGGGGCTGAAATGACGCTGGTAGCCTATCATCAGATGCTTACCTGTCTCCTCAACCTTAGCGATCACCTTGCGGGCGTGCTCTACCGTGCACACCATCGGCTTTTCGACCAGCACGTGGCATCCTGCGTCGAGCGAATCCATGATCTGTTGGAAGTGAAGCGTATGCGGGGTGCTGATCACCACCGCATCCGGCTTGACGGTGGCGAGCATCTCCTTATGATCCGTGAAAGCGGGCACTTTGGCCCCCACGCCGTCGATCCCTCGGAAGGCCTGTATCGCGGCCTCGCTGACATCGCAGATCCCAACGACCTCGGCATCCGGCTGAGCGGCGATGCGTCTCCCATGGCCGCGGGCGTTTCCTCCACATCCGATGAAGGCGACACGTATTTTGTCCTTCGGCATCCCTTCTCTCCTTTCCGGTTGTGTTAAACCTGCGACATCTGATTTTATCACCGACAGATTGAGAAGTCAATTCTCCGAAACCGAGGTGAGCTATGCTTCACTTGATTTTTCGTTCTCCTTTGATGTATAGTAATTACGTTGAAGGAGGGCAGCAAGGATATCTTGGGAGGAGAGTGGATGAGGGAGCTAATGGGTTCAATCACAATCGTGGAAGGGGTTTTGGCAAGCGGTGTCTCGGCTGGAGTCAAGGGATCGAGGGAGAAAGACCTTGCGCTTATCTTCTGTCGCGAGCCGGCCGTAGCGGCCGGAGTCTTCACCACGAATTTGATGAAAGCTCCGCCGGTGCTGCTGACACAATCCAGGGTTAAATCCGGCAGGGCTCAGGCGATAGTGGCTAACAGCGGAAACGCCAATGCGTGCACCGGTAAGGCGGGGTTCGAGGACGCAAGAAGAATGGCTCAGATAGCCGCCGAAGAGCTGAAGATCGCCCCGGAGATGGTCCTGGTCGCCTCAACAGGGGTTATAGGGGTGCGTCTGCCGATGGATAGGATAGGGAAGGGGATCAAACAGGCCGTTAAATCACTCAGCCCAAAAGGAGGACATAACGCAGCGAGGGCGATCATGACCACCGATAAACTGCCTAAGGAATGTGCCGTAAGCTTGATGGTATCCGGTAAGGAGGTCAGGATCGGCGGTATAGCAAAAGGAGCAGGTATGATCCGTCCCAATATGGCCACTATGCTCTGCTTCCTGACCACCGATGTCTCTATAACGGCGGAGATGCTTCAGAGTGCGCTTAAGGAATCGGTTGATCTATCGTTTAACAGAATAACCGTGGACGGAGACATGAGCACCAACGATACCGTTCTTATCCTCGCGACCGGTGGGGCGGGAAATCCTCAGATTAAGGAGAGGGATGAGGCCTACAATCAGTTCAGGAAAGGGCTGGATTACGTCACCGGAAAGCTCGCCAGGATGATAGTTGAGGACGGCGAGGGCGCCACAAAGTTCGTGACCGTTACGATAAAGGGAGCTCGAGATGAAAAGGAGGCCGAAATGGCCGCCCGCGCCGTGGCGGAATCACCGCTGGTTAAAACGGCCATCTACGGTATGGACCCAAATTGGGGACGGGTAGCGGCGGCGCTCGGATACTCCGGGGCGGTGTTCGATCCGGAAAAAGTGCAGATCTGGTTTGACGACCTACTGATCGTCGATAACGGCGTAGCGGCCGATTATGACGAGGAGGGGGCTAAGAGATTGTTCATGAAAAATAACCTCAGAATAACCGTCAACCTTAACGCGGGCGACGCGGAGGCCACGATCTGGACGTGCGATCTGACGGACGAATACATCAAGATAAACGCTTCGTATAGATCTTAAAAACCCCGCATATAAAAGGAGATCCGGTGGATGAATGAGCTCATATCCAAGGCGAAGGTTCTCATAGAGGCTCTGCCGTATATAAGAAGGTTTTACGGAACCACGATGGTGATAAAATACGGCGGCAGCGCTATGATCGAGGATGAGTTGAGGGAGAGCGTGATCCAGGATGTCGTGCTTCTGAAGTTCGTGGGGATGAACCCCGTACTGGTTCACGGCGGAGGACCTATGATAAGCCGGACGATGGAAAAACTCGGGAAGAAATCCCGCTTCGTCAACGGATTGAGGGTGACGGACGGCGAGACGATGGAGATCGTAGAGATGGTGCTCGCCGGGGTGATCAACAAGCAGATAGTCTCCCTTATAAACCAACATGGCGCTAAAGCTGTCGGAATATGTGGAAAAGACGCCAGCTTCATACTGGCAAAAAAACACATGCCCAAACCCGATCTGGACATAGGCTTCGTCGGGGAGGTGGTGAGGATAAACCCCGGGATAATCGACACGCTCATATCCGGAGGGTTTATCCCCGTGATCGCACCTATAGGTGTGGATGAGGGAGGACAGACCTACAATATAAACGCCGATACCGTCGCCGGAGAGATAGCTGCCGCCCTGAAAGCCGAAAAACTGATACTGCTCACCGACGTTAGGGGAATATTGGCCGATAGAGAGGACGAAAACTCCCTGATACCGACTATCCACGAGGATGAGGTTGAGAGGCTGAAGGCGGAAGGTGTGATAGCGGGCGGGATGATACCCAAGGTGAAAGCCTGTCTCATCGCCCTTAAAGGAGGGGTCTCCAAGACCCACATAATCGACGGCAGGATCCCTCACTCGATCCTGCTGGAGATATTCACCGAAAGTGGAATCGGAACGGAGATAGTGGGATGAACGATGATGAAAGGATAGGGAAACTTCGAGATCTGGTCGATCAAACGGCAGAGAGGCTGATGTATGATAGATCTCTCTCTCTGCCCGAGGCTATCAGATTGACACTCGAGACGCGCCGCAGGGCGGAGAAGATCATACCCGATATGATGGACAGATATGATCTGATATATGAATCCAGGTTTCAAAGGCTTATATGGCAGTTCGTTCTGCCTAGAACGGCCAGGGGAGGGGAAAATGCTGACGGATAAGAAGTTCGAGCTCGTGCGTGATATGACGGTCGCCTTCATCCAGAGCAAGAAGGAGGTAACGGGGGATGAGGTGGCCGAGTTCATAAAGACCGTCTTCAATGCCATAACTGAGCTCGAAAAGCCCATACTTCAGGAGGAACCGAGGGAGATATTAAAGCTCAGGTGAAAAAGGAGGGGGCAAATTGAAGGGGGCCGTGCTCGCTATACTTTTGACGCTGTGGTTTATTTCCACGGCGTTGTGCGGTGATCTGGTCTTTACTGTCAGAAAACCGCTCAATAGCCTCCAGGGGTTCAAAGCCTCTATAGGTATATACAGCAGCGGCGTGGGGCCTTCAGGGGTTTCCAAAAGATGGTGGGAGTTCTTCAGTCAGAATATATACACGATGAACCCCGACGGCACGGAGCTTCGTCAGCTCACCGACGACAACATCAGCATTTTCCCAAGATGGTCACCTGACGGCCGATATATAGCCTACATCTCCGGGCCTGATGGAAACCAGGAACTGTGGGTGATGAGGGGGGATGGCTCCGGCAAAAGAAGGTTGCTCGGCAAGCAGGAGAGGATAAACTACTTCTGGTGGTCGCCCAAAAGCGATCAGATCCTCGTCTCGGTTAAACCCAAACGAAGTGTGGATCGGCTGGAGGGATGGGTGGTGAGCGTAGACGGAAAGGATCGAAAGAGAATGGGCAGCAGCGAATGGGCCAAGGGATGGAACCACTGGAACGAGGACGGACGCATACTTAATCCCCATCCGAGATTGATCCCCTCTCTTCCCAAAGATGCCGCCTGGCCCTTCTGGACTTGGGATAACAAATATATCGCCTTCATCACCTCAGGCGTGCTCGCCCTTGCGGATGTCGAAGGCGTGATCGCATCGGGCAGATGGGCGTTGGGAAGGGATGAACCCCCCTGCGATGAGATCTACGAATGGGCGCCGGATGGTAGGAGGATCCTCTTCTCGGCCAGAGGTTATGTCTGCACCGCAGAGGTGGTCAGGGGGAGATTTAAAAACCTGATCAACGTCAGTAACGGAAGAGCGGCATACGCGACGTGGAACGGCGATGGAACTAAGATAGCCTATGCGGCTCGTCCAGGTGACAGGAAATCCCTGGAGATCTTCATCGTCAACCCCGACGGAAGCAACCAGGTTAGAATAACAAACACGAATTACGATCACCTCTATCTGGATTGGAAGTGAGAGGATGAGAGCGGCGCTGCTTTATAAACCCGGGGATATCAGGGTCGGGGAGATCGAGGAACCGAAAGTTCAAAATCCCGATGACGTGTTGGTGAAAGTGGAATACGTCGGGATATGCGGCTCCGACGTCCATTACTACGCCGAAGGTCAGATCGGAGACGCCGTCCCGGAAGGGCCTTTCATCATAGGACATGAACCCGCCGGTGTGGTGCTTGAGATCGGATCGGGTGTTAGCTCCCTTAAGCCGGGGGATCGGGTAGCTATAGATCCGGCTATACATTGTGGTAGATGTGAAGCCTGCCTTGAGGGCAATCCGAACCTATGTTTGAACATCCGCTTCTTCGGCACTCCTCCTCAACAAGGTGCTTTCAGGGAGAAGCTGGTACATCCCGAACACCTGCTTTTCAAACTTCCTCCTGAGATCAGCACGGCCGGGGGGGCGATGCTCGAGGTGTACGGCGTAGCGATCCATGCCGTCGATCTGGGCAAGGTGAAACCCGGATACGAGGTGGCCGTTATAGGGGGTGGACCTGTAGGGTTGGCCACGGCTCAGATAGCCGCTCTGTCCGGGGCGTCCAGGATCTTCCTGAGCGAGCCGATTCCCGAAAGACGCGAGATGGCTAAGAAGCTAGGCGCCGATGTGGTGATAGATCCCACCGGATCAGATCCCGTCCGGCTCATCATGGATCTGACGGGCAGCAGGGGGGTCGATGTCGCCTTTGAGGCGGCCGGCGAGGCCGAGACCTTCCAGCAGTGCATCGATGTCTGTAAGAACGGCGGCATGGCCGTCTTCATCGGGATACCGTCCGACGACAGGATCGTCCTCACCGCTTCCAGAGCCCGGAGGAAAGGGTTGACGATAAAGATGGCCCGCCGGATGAAAAACGTCTATCAACGTGCCATCAGACTCGCCGCCTCCGGAATGATCGATCCCGAGGCGATGATCAGCCATCTCTTCCCTCTGGAGAGGATCGCGGAGGCGTTTGAGATGTTAACGGGTGAAGGTAAGGGGGGAATAATCAAAGCTATGATAGAGATCTGAGGAGGAAAGGGGATATGATAGAACCAAGGCGAAGCTTTAGGCTTTTGAGAAACCTCTGTGAGACGCCTGGCGTGCCAGGTCGTGAGGAGAGGATCAGGGCGCTGGTGATCGAGAGGATGAAGGATCTGGTTGACCTCGTCAAGGTCGATCAGATGGGAAATGTCATAGGGATCAAACGACCTGAGGGCGTATCCAATCCCAAAAAGGTCATGATCGCCGCCCACATGGATGAAATCGGCTTCCTGGTTAACCATATAGACGATGACGGATTCCTGAAGTTCGTCCCCGTAGGAGGATTTGACGCCAGGACGCTGATGAACCAGCGAGTTGTGGTGCATGGATTCAAGAGGGATCTCCCCGGGATAATGACGCTGGCACGTAAACCGATACACCTTCAGCCGAAGGACGAGAAACCGCCCCAGGTGACCGATTATTATATCGACCTGGGAATGCCCAAAAGAAGGGTCGAGAGATATGTCCGCGTGGGTGACCCGATAACGATGGACAGACGCGTTATCGCCATCGGGGAATGCGTCACAGGCAAGGCGTTTGACGATAGGCTGGGGCTTTACGTCATGCTTCAGGCCCTGAAGGCCCTGGAAGGACATGAGGTCGAGATCTACGCCGTGGCGACGGTCCAGGAGGAGGTGGGGCTGCGGGGAGCTCAGACCTCCGCCTTCGGAATAGATCCGGACGTCGGGATAGCGCTGGACGTGACGATCTCCAACGACCTGCCCGGAAGCCCCGCCCACGAAAGGGTGACAAAGCTCGGAGAGGGCACGGCCATAAAGATCATGGACTCCTCCAGCATCTCGGACTATAACCTAGTTCAGTTCTTGAGGAACTTAGCCGAGAAGAACGGGATCAAATACCAGATGGAGATATTGCCGAGGGGTGGGACGGATTCGGGAGCGATGCAGAGGGCAAGGGCGGGGATACCGGTTGCGACCATCTCCATCCCCACTAGATACGTCCACACAACCGTGGAGATGGCCCATTGGGGGGATATCGACGCCTCAGTCAGGCTTCTGGCGTCCTTCCTGGAAAAAGCCCATGAGGGGAAGTTCGGATATAGCGAGGTGTAACGGGATATGAGAAGCTCCGACGAGGAGCTGATGCTCCGATGTAAAAACGGCGACGTGAACGCCTTTGAGCTCCTGGTCTCCAGATATCAGGACGCCGTCATGAACTTCATCTACCATACCATAGGCGATTACCACAGGGCAGAGGATCTCTGTCAGGAGACCTTTATCAAGGTCTTCAAAAACGCCAGGGGATATAGATCTAAAAACAGGTTCAAAAGCTGGCTCTTCAAGATAGCGGCGAACCTGTGTCGGAACGAGCTCAGATATAGAAGGCGTCATCCCTCCGACTCGCTGGAACGGATCATCGAGTCGGAAGGAAATGCCGATATATTTGTAGATACATCGCCGATGCCGGATGAGCTTTTCGAGAGGAAGGAGAGGGCGATGTTGGTCAAGCGCGCGATCCAGAGCCTTCCCGAAAACCAAAGGCTGGCCATCGTGATGAGGGAGTACGAGTCGCTGAGGTACGACGAGATAGCCTATGCGCTGGGATGTTCGGTCGGCGCCGTTAAATCGATCATCCACAGGGCGCGTCAGAACCTGCGCAAGATCCTGGTGAGATACGGGCTTGAGGAGGGGTATAATGCCAGGATATAACCTGAAATGCGAACAGGTCAAACCGCTTCTCTCAGCATATCTCGACAGGGAACTACCCATCTGGAAGATAGGGCTTATAAGATTTCATCTGAGGAGATGCCCCGAATGTGCCCGGCAGGTTGCCGAGCTTCAGCGGACTTCCCTCGCGCTTAGAGCCTGGGGTGAGGTGAGGGCGCCCGCCGAGATGCGGGATAAGATCATGAGGCGAATCCAGAAATTCACCGTCCGGTACGAAGCCTCAAGGGCAAGGTGGAAGTTCAGGATCATGAAGGTCATGGCGCCGCTGACGGCTCTGATCGTAACCCTCGCGTGGTTCCTCGTCATCCCCTTCTTCTATCACTCGATAACCCGGAGCAGACCCGTGCGAAGCACGGAGATCTCGGTAACCGTCATATCGGAGTCAGAACTGAGCAAGATCATCGGCAGAGGGCGTTCCTAAGTGCTTCTGGCGAGCTTCATCCTCAGCCTGCTGGCCTTCGGATTGGCCCTGTCCAGATGGGTTGTGGTGGTTCTGGAGGCCAGATCGAAAAGGCACATCGGGCGTGAAAGCCCGCTAAGGATCGAGCCGCTTGTAAAAAGCGTGAATTGCTTCCTCAGCCGAGGCGGTTATACGCTGTTTTTGATCTCCTTCCGGGCCTATAACACGAGCGACCAGCGCCCCGTCACGATAAACAGATGCAGACTGGCGGTGAAGGTGGGTAGAAGATGGAGATACACCCATCTCTACGAGACCCCCTTAGCCAGGATCTTTCCAAGTCTGACCCGCAACAGTTTACCCGTAGTCATCGAGCCATCCAAATCGCTCGATCTGTTTGAGGTGTTTCAATATGACGCCCTTATGAGCTCGACGGAGGTCACCGTGAGGATAGAATGCCGGGAAAGTGGTGGAGAGATCGTTACATATGAGATGCGGATCTATTACAGAACTGATAACCGTCCGGTCTTCGATATCCTCTTCAGAACCCTCGGCGTCTGAGCTTATCCCTCAATATCCTGAACCTCCGATAGCTGTGCTTAAAGAATCTTCTGAACGCATCGCACAGATAGCTTCTCTCGTTGAATCCTCCGTTGACATACCTAAATCTGGGACAGGAGTTATGACATATCTCGTTCCACCTGCATACCTTGCACTCGGGGAAATCACCCCTCCGAAGGTTCCTGAACCATTTGAACTTATCCGTCTCCACTATCCGGGACAGGGGTGTCTCGAGCAGGTTGCCGAGGAACATATCCTCCTGGACGAAGAAATCGCACGGATATACATCCCCGTTATATTCCACCACGACATAATCGCCGCAGTGATCCTCCAGCATGCACATGCCGGGGGGCATGCCCAACATGGAGGAGAGAATCCCGTCGAATAGCCTGATGGAGACGATCGGGTTGCCGTTGTTGTACCATTTATCGAACAGGGCGCAGAGGAAGTCCCCGTACTCCTCCGGCCCCACCGAAAAAGGTGTCATTTTACCTGTTCTGGGATCCCTTTCGGTGCAGGGGATAAACTGGAGGAACTGAAAGCCTTCCGAGACGAAGAAATCGAAGAGCAGCTCGGGGTATTTGACGTTATAGCTGTTTACGACAGCGAGCACGTTAAATTCGACCCGGTACATTCTGAGGATCTCCGCCGCCCTCATCACGTCATCATAGCTTCCCCGTCCGTCGTAATACGTCCTGAATCTATCGTGGATTTCCTTCGGCCCGTCCAGGCTCAGTCCGATGAGGAATTTATATCTGTTGAAGAATCTCGCCCATTCGGCGTTTATAAGCACGCCGTTTGTCTGGACGCTGTTCCCGACGATCTGTCCCGACCTGCCGAACTTTATCTCGTAATTGACGGCAGCCTGAAAGAAATCCAGCCCCATCAACAGCGGCTCACCGCCCTGCCAGCTGAGGGAGGCCATATCGACCATGTTCATGTACTGTTTGATCATCTCCCTGAGCACCTCATCGCTCATCCTACGTCCCTTTCTACCGGCATAAGGATCGGTAGGCCGGCCGTGGTAGAAACAGTAAAGGCAGTTCATGTTGCACTCGGCAGAGCTCGGTTTAATCAGAAGACCAAATCCGTTCATCATTATCTTGCTCCTGCATTTATTTACGACGCTTTTATTCCCCTTAAGTGTAGCATCTATGGCCAATTGTCCGCCGTCCATAGATCAGCCGTCATTTGTAGTCATTATGTCATTTGGCTTCGCCGTCATTTAAATGACGATAAATGACGACAAATGACAATAAATGACCTGAGAATTCCCGGAAGCTATGAGATGGTTCATCGAAGGCTTGACAAATAAGAAGAAAAAAGGTTTCCTTGTAGGAGGGGGCGATGAAAATG
>JAGGXZ010000094.1 GCA_021162805.1 Candidatus Poribacteria bacterium | reverse complement strand
GGATATTGACAAAGTGACTCCCTGTCAGCTTCCGCTATTCTCTTCTATTTGAGATATCCTATCCATGGGGTCACCTCTTCTTTTGGATTTGCTCTTACTTTAACAGAGATGACCCCTTTTGTAAAGCCAATGGGGCGAAAAATCTTTCGCCCCTACTCAAGGGAAATAAGAGCGATGGAATATATCCCTACAACTTTCGTCTTTAAAGATGAAGATCACTTTGAGATGGAGGTTGGTGAGATGAAAGGAAAGGTTTTGGCGATAACGGCGATAGCGGCAACTCTGATCGCCGCGGGGATTATAGCATATGCCGGACCCTGGGGATTTAGAGGATGGGGGTCCGGATTTGGGGCAGGGCCGATGATGATGGGAGGAGGCTATCATTATGGGTACGGCCCCGGCATGGGATTCTGGTCTACGCTTACCGATGAACAGAGGCAGAAGATCGAGGAGCTCAGGTCTAAGTTCCTCTCCGAGACGGCCGAGATCCGCGGCAAACTTCAGGCCAAATTGATCGAACTGCGAGATCTCTGGACCGATCCCGAGGCAAGCGAAGAAGAGATACTTGCCAAGTTCGCGGAGGTTAAGGATCTGAGAGATCAGCTCTACGAGATCTCTCTTAAACACAGGCTGGAGATAAGGAAGCTGCTCACTCCGGATCAGATCAGACAGATCGGCACCGGATTATCTATGAGAAGATGGGGCGCCAGACCTGGAATGGGATTCGGCCCGTGGGGCAGATTAAAGGCGGGTCGAGGAGCCAGAGGAGGATTCGGCCCTCGTGGTCCTCACAGATGGTGCTGGTGATCCAAGAAGAGATGCCGCCTATTCATTATCGCTCATATTATCGCTAAGTGTAGCAGAGATCTGAGAGGGTCAGAAGTGCTTATTTCTCAGGATGAAAAGGAACGAGGAACCGGGGGTGGAAAACGTTACAACGTTAAACGTTGAACGTGCAACGGATTTCCCTTCTCCTCGTTCCTCCTCATGGATAACCGCTACACTCAAGGGAAATAAGAGCGTTCATTATAACACCTGATCTCATATACCCTGGCTGATCTATCGCTGTTGGTCTTCGTAATCCTCAGCCGTAGTTTGGAGATCCTCACGGTCTCAAATCTGTGTATCCTACGTCTGTGGTAGTTGCCGCTCACCTTCACGAGGTGTCTCCACCTTTCACCGTCGAAAAATGAGAGTTCGTAATCCCTGACGCATTCGGGCGCGGGCCCTGACTCCACAAGCTTATCGAGGTTCGTGTCGAAGGTCAGATAGATGGCGTTCACGGGAGCGGGATTTTCGAATTCGAGCTCTATCTCCTGGGGCACGCCCATCGTTGGATCGGAAGCCCACATGTTCATCTCATCCCCCACAGGTCTTGATATACCGTTTATGACGTTCTCCGGGCTGTATTTCGGTCCCATATGGCTTGATGCTCGCACCTTCGCCCCTCGGGCCAAATCATCCGGATCTTCATTTCGCATCTCGATGATGTAGCAATCATCTTTGAGGAGTAGCTGCTGAAGCTCATGGATGTGACCCTCGTAGATTCCCCTAGGGGTGGTATCATATCTCTTACACAGATAAGCCGCGGTGCCCGCCGCCTGTCCTATCACGGCACAGGTGGCCATCAGCCTTGTCGTCCCCAACGCCACATGCGTCACCGATATGTTTCTCCCGGCCATCATCAGGTTTTCGACGTTTCTGGAGTAGATGCACCGATAGGGAATGCTATATGGCTGTTTCAGCTTATGAAGGACGGCGGGCTTGCCGGACTCGTAAATCCCCTTAGGCGGATGCAGATCTATGGGCCAACCGCCATATGCGATCCTATCTTCGAAGAGCACGGCCTCCTCGACATCGTTTTGTGTCAGGATGTAATCCCCCATAAACCTCCTGGATTCGCGTTTTCCCGGGATGAAGCCGACCCACTCCAAAGCGTAGTTTTCGGCGCCATGGTCACCGTGGTTCTTGATATGATCCCACACGCCGAAGACCAGTTTCCATAGCTCGTCCCTTATCCTCTCGTTATCCTCGATCGTATCCAGCATTCCGCCGAACTCTATCCACCAGAACCCCCCGCTTATCCTGCCGTGGTTTCTGAAGGGGAGATCCTCGTCCGTGGGAAAATCATAGGCCCAGGGTGGAGGCTCGAATTCAACCGGCCTGCCCATATCCCGCGCCCTGAACATTATGGAGCTTCCCAGAGTGTAGTTATCGGCTTTTTCGGGGGCAAGGCTCTCGTTGAACTCATCCCGAGCTTCCCTGCCCATCCTGTAGTCGGCTCCCGCGTCAAACGCCACAGCGCCGTCGCCTGTGGCATCCACGACTATCTTCGCCCTGAACTCGAACTCCCTCTCCGTCCCGAGCTGGAAGGCCCTCACGCCCACTATCCGATTCCCATCCATCAATGCTTTCCTGGCGGAGGTGTTGAGATAGAGATCGAGCTTTTCCTCCTTTGTGACCCATTCCCAGAGGATCATATCCCATATCGAGCTTATATGAGCGTTGACCATGGGGAACGGGTTTCTGTATCTATCCTCGATGAGCAGCTCCTCGATGATACCCGTCTCCCTGGCGTTTCTGAAGCTATGCGAGGCTCCTCCGACGTTCACCCTTATCTCGCTTGAGGAGTTGCCACCCAGGACGGGTCTGTCCTGGATGAGGGCGACGGAACATCCGTGCCTGGCGGCGGCGATAGCGGCGCAGATCCCCGCTAATCCTCCACCGGCGACTATAACGTCATATTTTCCCTTTTCCCTCTTCATCTCAATCGTCCCCCGATCTTAACCTCTCCCTGAGATCACGCTATGATCCTATCAGGTTTCGCAAGTTGAGTCAAGGTCGATTCACGCGACCTGGTTCACCCCCAGTTTGAGAGAGGGATGAAGAAAGCAACCATAGAGCGGGAAACAGACAAAAGAGGGAGATCAAAATCCCGAGAAACTCTTGACT
>JAGGXZ010000093.1 GCA_021162805.1 Candidatus Poribacteria bacterium | reverse complement strand
GAATTGGAGGTGTGGTTCTCCCGCTTGATGATTGCCTTCATCCTGTATTTGAGCCGAGTTTTGTCAGTCAATCAGCAGCCGTCAGCTATCAGCGTTCAGCTAAAGGATGGTCACTTGTTGTCATTTATAGTCATTTGTAGTCATTGTCATTTGAAATGACGGCGAAGCTGAATAACCCAATAACTAAATGACCGTGCACATTTTGAGCCCAAATTCCATTCTTTCGCGCTGTTTTGAGGGGAGATTTTATCACCCCGGCGAACGCATGTCAAGCTCGGACTTGCGTCGGGTGTATAAGAAATCTGTCGGAGGCCCAAGCAGCCGATGTCACCTCACCAGACACTTTACGGTATCCCCTTGACCCTCTCGGGTAACTTTTGTATCATAACATCCATGGACGATATCGGCGCTGCATGCGTTGTTTATGGGCTATCCTCAGAGGTGAGATATGGGTAGAATATCGAAACTTATGATGTGGGCCGCGACGGCTTCAATCTTGATCGGCATACTCCTTATGTGTCAGCCTTTCACCTTCCGGCTGTATCCGAAAGGGTTCGGATTTCTGGGTGTGGGCACGATTCTCTATATCGTGAGCTCTCATATCAAGGTGGGGGAAGATGGCGAGAGTTCAGGTTGATAAACTCCGTAAGACTTTCGGCAAGGTGGAGGCGGTCAGGGATATAAGCTTTGAGGTGGACGACGGCGAATTCGTCGTGATGCTCGGCCCTTCAGGATGTGGTAAAACCACCACCCTCAGATGCATAGCGGGGCTTGAACGACCTGATAGGGGTGATATCCTTTTCGACGGAGAAAGGGTGAACGATCTGACGCCTGCTCAGCGTAACATCGCCTTTGTCTTCCAATTCTACGCCCTTTATCCCCATCTGACAGTCCGGGATAACATCGCATTTCCCCTTCGGGCTGAGGGACTTTCCAGGGAGGAGATCAAACGTAGGGTGGACGAAGTGCTGGAGCTCCTAGAGATCGGAGATGTGGCCGATAGGAAACCCCGATCTCTCACGGCGGACCAGAGACAGAGAACCGCTCTCGGAAGAGCTATAGTGCGAAGGCCGAAGGTTTTCCTCCTAGATGAACCGCTCAGCAACCTCGACGCAAAACTCCGCGAAAGGATGCGAGGTGAGCTTAAAAGACTTCAAAGGAGCTTAGGCATCACGGCTATATACGTGACACACGACCAGATAGAAGCTATGTCGATGGCCGATAAGATAATAGTCATGAACGATGGACTCATCCAACAGATCGGTACTCCCAAGGAGGTTTATCACGATCCTGCGAATCTCTTCGTCGCCAATTTTATAGGAAGCCCGGGTATGAATTTCATAAAGTGCAGGTGTGTCAGAGAGGAGAGAAAATTGATCGGCGATGGAAATGCCTTTGCCATATCTATAAGCCGTGAGGTCGGAGAACACCTCGGTAGACTTTCGGATACAAGGGTTATTCTGGGAGTTCGTCCCGAGAACATCGAGCTTAGCCCAAAAGCCGAGGGCGATTGTTCGTTGGAGGTCGTCGTCGATCTGTTGGAACCGATGGGATCGATCAACATCATCAACCTGAAGGTGGGCGATCAGATGATAAAGGCGATATCCGCTTCGGATTTCAAGCCCAAAAGAGGCGAGCGATTGGGTATATCCTTCAAGGAGATATGCCTGTTCGACGCACAGACCGAACAGGCGCTCGTAAGCATGGAGGGCGAAAAGCTATGGCGGAGGTGAGACTGGAGGAGATCTCAAAAAGGTTCGGACGCGTTCAGGCGGTGAAAAAGCTCTCGATCGAAGTCAAATCGGGGAAATTCACCGTTCTGCTGGGACCGACGGGAGCAGGCAAAACAACCACCCTTCGTATAACGGCAGGGCTGGAGAAGCCAGATGAGGGAGAGATCTATCTGGACGGGAGAAGAATAACGGATCTGCCTCCTCAGGAGAGGGATATGGCCTTTGTGTTCCAGAACCTAGCTCTCTATCCGAGATATACCGTCTTCGAAAACATCGGCTCACCTCTCAAGGCCAGAGGGATGGATCGGAGTGAGATCGAAATGAGGGTCAAAAGGATCGCCGATATACTTCACATATCCCACTTGCTCGACAGAAAACCCGTCCAGCTAAGTGGAGGTGAAAAACAGAGGGTCGCCTTGGGAAGGGCGATGGTCAGGGAGCCGAATCTGTTCCTGCTTGATGAGCCGATAAGCGCCCTGGATGCGAAGTTAAGGGAGGAGATGAGGACGGAACTGAAGAGGTTACAGAGCGATTTTGGCGCCACTTTTCTCTACGCGACGCCCGATCAAGCCGAGGCGATGTCGATGGCCGATGTGATCGCCGTTATAAACGAAGGCAGGATCATACAGATTGGCACACCCGAACAGATATACAACAGACCGGCTGACACCTTCGTCGCCGATTTTGTCGGCAGCCCCAGTATGAACCTGCTCCCATGCGAGGTTAAATTGAGGAATGGCGGGACATACCTGGATATCGGCCCCTCAGCCTTCATCCTACCTCTGCCTCCGGAGCGAGTGAAAACGATCAGGCGTTTCGACAGCAGGAGGCTGATCTTCGGCATCAGGCCTGAGGATATCCTGATAGATGCCGCACAGGGGGAAGGATCGATCAAAGGAAAGGTCTACGTCGTCGAGACGCTCGGAGGATATAATATCATTGAGGTAGAGGTGGGCGGCAGACTCCTTATCGTTAAGGCGGAATCCTCTCTCGAGCCTTTGATCGGCCAGGAGATATGGATCAGGTTCAGATCTGAAAAGATCCATCTGTTCGACGGAAATGGCGAGATCATCTTTTAAGCGTGGAGATCGAAGGTTAGGGCATCACCGAATCATCTAAAATTATAAGCGCCTTCATCTCCTGAACCTGTGTCCAGCCTTCTCCGGCATCACTTTACTTGATTCAGAGGGGACAGAGGAGAAATCTCCCCCGTCCTCCCCGCTATGTTGTCACCTCACCCGTTCCCAGATGGGAGCGATTCTCTCTTTGGCTCGGGGGCCGAGGATGATCGGCGTAATGCCAGCGATCTCGCAAAGATACGTCAAGGCTCTCACCCTATCCCCTTCTACGCCCAGGACATGGTTGCACGGGAAAACGGTTATAAACTCCTCGAAGCTGCACTCCAGCCTTGCGTGGACATGTGGCCATGTCGGGTTGGTCTCCTCGTTGATCCTCCTTCTCGTTTCCTCGTCCAGCTCTACCACCTCGCCGGGGACGATTACCATATATGGTTTTTGATCCCATAGACCTAACCTTGCGAACGTCACTTCTCCCGGCGCAGCATCAAATTCCACGGATGCTCCCCCGGCTTTGAAGTAGAATTCCAGAGCCGGATGCAACGTGATCTTCTTGAAGTTCTCCTTCGGATCGAAGGATCTGGCAGCGAAATAGCTGGGATGATTGCCCGAGTTGCACCAATCCCAGATATCCAGATCGGGGTGGTACAGCCTCACATCCATGAAGATGGTCGGTAGGCCTCCGGAGAGGTATTTTAAAAGCTGCATCGTGATGGCAGCGTAGGTATCGGCCTCTGTGGAGCAGACCGTAGGTTCCTTCGGCCCGCGCCAGTCATACGGATCGTTCATCAGCATCTCAGGGACATCTCCCAGACAGACGTACTCCGTCAGTTCTCTCTGGCCCTTCAATCCGCAGAAATCGAAACCCTTTTCCCTGTTGACCATCTCCATTGCCAGATAAAGCCTTATCTGTGTCTTGAGCGTTTCGGGGGTAAGCATTTTGCCGTCATATCTGATCCTGTCGCCCAACATCTCGGTAAACCACTCGAATCCTCTCTCCACCTCCGACTCGTCCACCTGTTCCATCATCTTAACCAGCAGCAGTTGATCGATCTGTCGGACGGTCAAACCGAGCGATTTAAGGGTGGGCGTCAGATGCGGGAAACCGGTTTCCATTCCCATCGAATGGCCGCCGTAACAGCCATAGACCTCATTTTTGATGGTCGTGACCGCCTCGCTGGCCCTGATCCAATCGATGACCTTGGCGATGGTCTCCTCGTCATCCATCTCGCCGATGATCCTGTGGGTTTTGAATCCCGCCTGTCTCAGAGCGCCGTCGGTCGCCAGTAGACCGACGTTTCCCGGAAACTGACCGTTATTGTTGGAAAGGCTGAGGATCGGTATGTCCCTGCCGATGCTGTTCACGAGCGGCCAGGCAAGGAATGGGAAATTCCAAACATTATAACACATTATGAGCTGCTTGACGTTGGCCTTGGATAGCTCCTCGCCCACCTTCTGTGCGCTACGGACGTCGTGGACGATCTGGGAGGCGACCACGACCTCATATGAGGAACCGTCAGCGTTTCTGGCCTTCTCTCTGATTATCCGGGCCCAGCCCTTCACGACCTCCATGTTCTGGGCGTCCGTTTGTGTGTGGACATGTGGACGCTCATCGGTGAGCATAACAATCCCTATCGGAGTGCTTTTCATGTGAAACCTCCTCAGCGATCTTTACAAACTGATGGCTAACGGCTATTTTTATGATAACCCCATCGGGATTTAAAATCAATATCCCAGCCGCCCCTATGACAGGTATTTTTCCGAACCGTCTCCGCGATCCAAACGGCGGATGCTATTCGTGAGGCAGGAAATAGGTTTTCCCCTCGTGGCTCATCTCCCTAACGATCTCCCGCCTGAGCATAGATCTCAGGCGGTCGTTTACCTGTCCGATCGGTATGCCCAATGAATCGGAGATCTCTTCGGCGGTACAGGGACGTCTGCGGAGCACGTTCAATATGTTCGCCTCAGCGGCGCCGTAGATCTTGGGAGCTTTTCTGACATAATCGACTATCACCTCGGCCTTTGGACCGAAAAAGCGGCGGATCTCCTCCATCCTCGTTTTTGGAACGGCCCTGGCCCATCTTTCAGCCGGGGGGCGGACGACGGTATTGAGCTGTATCCTATCAAGCTTAAGCGATAAGGCGATCTCCTTCAGCCCGTTCAGCTCTTCAATCGATGTGTTAACGCCGTCAACCAGCATGATCTCAAGCCAGATCTTACCATCGAACTCCTCGCAGAATCGCTTTAATCCATCGACGATCGCCTCGATCCTCAATCCGGATGCGGCTCGGTTGATCCTTCTGAAGGCTCCCTCTGAGACAGCGTCCAGAGACGGCATGACCAGATCGGCTACCGATAGATCCCGCCTGACCTCCTCCATCCACAGAAGCGATCCGTTCGTTATAACCGCCACCGGTATCTCTGTGATCCCCTTGATCTTTCGTATCATCTCTCCCAGAGCTGAGTTCAGGGTTGGTTCCCCAGACCCGGAAAAGGTCACGTAATCCGGTTTCGGTCCTCCCTCCACCGCCTCTTTCACCGCCTGAAGGATCGGCTCTGGCTCGACATAGATCTTCCGCTCGACCGTTGGCCTTGGAGTTCGGCCTATTTGACAATAGATGCAGTTATATGAGCAGGTTTTAAGTGGTATGATGTCCACTCCAAGGGAAAGGCCGAGCCTTCTGGATGGGACGGGCCCGAAGACAAGATCTCTCATCTTTTCACCTCACTAATCCAGGAGAGCGGCTATCAGTTCCGCCATGGAGACGAGATCGATAAGGTTGTGATACATTATGGGCTTAAGCAGGGAGACATCACCGGATCCGATGAACTCCTGATATGTTTCGGGGATCAGACTGGAGGGGATGTCGCCCATCCTGCGTCTGCCGCAGATCTCCTTCTCCAATGTCTGAAGCTTACAGTTCGTTACCCTACCTTTCCATTTCCGCCTTGAATAGAGCAGCACATCATAATTCCTGCCCATCAGTCCCTTAGGCAACGGAATACCGTGATAGGCCATTCTGTCGAGTATATAGGGTAGATCGAAGGATCTGCCGTTAAAGGTTATGATAAGCTCGAAATCGTCAAGTCTTCCTCCAAGAAAACACAGCATAGGTGCCTCTTCCGAGAAGTCCCTCGCCAGTAACTGTTCAAACTTGAATTCCAATCCATCGAAGTACATCAAACCGCAGAGAAATATCGGACATCTGGAGGAAAGCCCTGTGGTTTCGATGTCTAAAAACAGCGATTTGCGCGGACTTCTGGAGGCGATCCGTGAGACGCCGTATCGGGCACCCCTGGGATTTCCAAATATGCTCATGAATCTGCTCAATGGTTTTCTCGTCTCAGGGAGTTCTGAGGCCGACCTGGTTGACAGGAAGAAAGTGCCGTAGGGAGTCTTGACCTCCTCACCGGGGAACTCCTTCTCGACCAGATCATGCCTCATCCTCTCCAGTTTCCCCTCCAACCGACGTAGTTCCATTATGAAGGAGTCATCGATCTTCAATCCTTTCGATGAGCTTTTCATCGAGATCAATCCCTTCCTTCAACCGTTTACATCTTATCTTCCAAGATCTCTCGCCCGGAAGGAGTATCTCCTCGATACCGGGTTCCCTTTTGACGAATTTAACCTTCTCTACAAGCCTGGAGACCTTCTCCTTGAACCGATCTATGGGGATGAAGATCTCGGGATTTAGGGCCATTATGAGGAATCCATATTCCCTACCAGGAGGAGGTATGAGTGTGGCACCTAAGAAGGCTGTGGTCAATATCTGTGAGATGAGCATCAATCCATATCCCTTGTGATCGCCGAACGGCCTTACAGCGCCGGAGAGGGCCTTTTTCGGATCATCGGTCGGATTTCCCTCCTCGTCGAAGGCAAGACCGGTCGGCATCCGTTCATTCTTTTCACTCATCAACATCAATCGGCCGTTTGTGATCGAAGCCAGGGAAGCATCAAAAAGCAGCGGAGGGTCCTCCCTTGTTGGTATGGCCACGGATAGGGGATTAGTGCCGAAGATCGGCTCCACGCCACCCAGAGGTGCCACGCGGGGATAACAGTTACAGGTCGCCACCCCGATCATATCCTCGCGGCGGATCATGTCGGTGTAATACCCCAGCATACCGCAGTGTGTGGTGTTAAAAACGCCCACCATGGCCGAGCCATACTGCCTCGCCAGCCCTATGGCCCTTTGAGCCGCCAGATAGACCACTACATATCCGAGGTTGTTGCCGCCGTCTATAAGGATATGATTGGCGAAGCGCTTGACGACTTTGATCTCAGACCGCCTAACCCTTTGATATCGTGATCTGATTTTCTCCAGCCTGATAAGCCCGTGGGTGTTTTTCCCTCTAAGCTCCGCTTCCACGAGCACATCGGCGATTATACGGGCATGATCGGAGGGGATGCCGGACCGCTCAAGATAAGATATCGCCATCTCCTTAAGCTTCTGAGCCTGAATCAGAGGCATCTCCTTTTATCTCCCTTCTCCTTTTTCCTTTCGTCACCAACATCCTGAAAAATATAGGCAGGATGACGGCTCCGCTGACGCCTATGACTGCGACGTCTATGAGAAGGACTATCGGGTTGGGTCTGCCATAGGTCGGCCAGAATATCCCTGGTATCATGGCCAAGAACAGCGAGATGCTAATCATGAAGAAAAAGAGAGCAATCCATTTAGGGTTCATCTCTCTCCTCCCGCCGATTGATTAAGGCGCCAACTTATTATAGCTTGTTAGGAACTATCTTGTCAATCGCTGATTCATCCCCAGCTCCTTTCGGCACTTGAAAATCCTTTGATTTCCTCCCTCATATCGATTACAATATCCCCGACTCTGAACTGAAAAGGAGGTGTGGAGATGGGAGCGGTAATTCCCCCTTGGACGCCCGTGGAGGCCGAAGCGGTGGGGGAGGAGGTGAGGATAGAAATCTGGGGCCGAACATATCTGTTCGAAGGCTCGCCCTTCCCCACGAGCATAATTACGGCCGAGAGGGAGATTCTTTCCTCGCCGATCCGCCTTGTGGGGACGGTCGACGGGAAGCCGATAGCCTGGAAGGGGACCGGCTCGGCGCTGCTACGTCGTGATGACGACGTAGCGGTCGTGAGCGGATGGGGTGAGAGCGGGTCGTTGATCCTGAACGTCACGTCACATGTGGAGTTCGACGGTATGATGCGGGTGGATATGGTCGTGACGAACCACAGAACCGCATCGCCCACCCTCGAGGGGCTTTACCTGGAGATCCCCCTCAGGGCAGACCGCTCCAAGCTGTTCCACTACTGGCCGGGGAGATGGGGGAGCGCTGAAAACAGCGGTGCCGTTCCCCAGGATGGCTTGAAGTTGCCCTTCAAGCCTTTCATCTGGCTGGGATGGGAGGAGGGAGGGCTGAGCTGGTTCGCCGAATCGGATAAAGGATGGAGGGTATCCGACCCGAACTGCGCCGTTGAGGTCATTTCTCAGGGGGAGGGGAGGATCCTCCGTCTGCATCTTCTGGACTCCCCCCTCAATGCGTTTCCCCTAACGATCACCTTCGGCCTACAGGCGACGCCCGTCAAACCCATCCCGAGGGATTTCCATGAATGGCGGATCTGTCATGGGGCGTATTACGGGATGGTTGAGGACGGGACGCTCGACAGGATGGCCGAGATGGGCGTCAGAACCCTGGTCTTCCATGAGAGCTGGACGCCCGTGCAGAACTATTGGATCACCGACCGGGAGACGGAGCTTAAGAGGTTGGCCTCAGAGTGCCACAAGCGCGGCATCAAGCTGCTTCTCTACTTCGGCTATGAGCTTTCCACCCTGGCGCCTGAATGGGGAGAGCTGTCGGATGATGTGTTGGTGAAGAACCCTCAGGGCAGATTGGCTGGAGGATATCAGCGCCGTCCACCTCAGCGCGACTACATCGTCTGTTACAAGAGCGAATGGGCCGAGCGGCTGGTGGAGGGAATAGCCAAGGCTCTGGATCGATACGGCTTCGACGGGGTGTATTTGGACGGGACGATAGAGCCCTGGGGATGCGCCAATGAGAGACACGGGTGTGGATATCGAACGCCGGAGGGAAGTTTAAGGGCTACCTATCCGATCTTCGCCGTCAGAAGTATGATGAGGAGGCTATACGAGCTGATCCATCCGAGAGGGGGATTGGTAAACGCCCATCAGAGCACATGTTGTCTGACGCCGACTCTCTCCTTCTGCCATTCCTACTGGGACGGGGAACAGTTCGGAGGAGGGGAGCTGTCGGGCGACCCGCTCCGTAAGCTTCCGCTCGAGACGTTCAGGGCGGAGTTCATGGGGGTGAACTTCGGCGTGCCGAGCGAGTTCCTGGTCTACGAACGCCCGCCCAACTGGACCTTCGAACATGCGCTGGCCTTCACGTTGCTCCACAACGTGCTGGTTCGCCCGTCTGTGAGAGGCGAGAAGCTGAGGTTGATCTCGAAGATCTGGACCGCCTTTTCGGATTTCGGCGTCGGAGAGGCCCAATGGCATCCGTATTGGAGAAACGACGATCTGATCGACGTGAAACCTCAACAGGTTAAGGCCAGCCTCTATCTGAAGGGAAGCCGGGCTCTCCTGGTCATCTCCAACCTATCGGCCCAAGAGGAGGTGACGGGCGAGATAGAGCTGAAGTTCCCTCTGAGGCTTAAGGCCGCCTTCGATGCCGTAACCGGTGAGGTGATCGAACTGGAGGGGAACCGTTTAGCGCTTCCTCTAGCTCCGATGCGGGCAAGGCTTATCCGAGTGGAGTGAGGTGAGAGATGAATGGAATAACTTTCGGGAACGACCTCCTCGCCTTCACCTTCGAGGAGTCCACCCTCGGCCTGAAGGGTATCGGGGAGTTTCTCGATGTGGCCGAGGGCCAGGGGAGGATATGGAGGATCGAGTTCAGGGACGGTGAGGGTCAGATCGTCGCACTCGACAACTCCTATGAATGCCGTACCTCACGACATAGGGAGGGGGAAACCCTCAGGCTCTCATGGGACGGCCTGAGTTTGCCCGGAGATAAAGGTTCGGTGGACGTCGAGGTGAGGGTGACCCTTCCGAAAGGGTCCAGGTTTTCATTCTGGAGGATAGCCGTCAGGAACAGAAGCGAGAGGTGGGGGGTATGGATCGTGGATTTCCCCTATATCAGGGGGATAAAACCTGATGGGATGAAGCTAGCTTATCCCCACTTTCTGGGCAGGCTTGTCGATCTGCCCGATCCGCTGCCGATAAGGATGATCTACCCCTCAAGCTCCGCCACGATGCAGTTCAGCACGCTTATCGATGGCTCTAAGGGATTGTACCTGGCGGCTTACGACCCGAACTGCTTCTATAAGGAATTTCTCTATGAGGCGGAGGAGGAAGGGGTGAGCTACAGGACGCGGAACTTCCCCGAAGATATGGGTTCGCCTGGGAGGGATTTCACCCTTCCATATGAAGCGGTCCTGGGGATCTATGAGGGCGATTGGGTCGACGCCGCCAAGATCTACAGGGGGTGGGCGACGAGGCAGAAGTGGTGTTCCAGGGGGAGGCTGATCGATAGGGACGACATCCCCTCGTGGTTCAAGGAGATATCGGTGTGGTTCGTGGGGGGACCGACCGGGAGCATGCCGAGATTGAGGGAGTTCCTCGACGTCCCGGTTGCTCTCCACTGGTATAACTGGCATCAGATACCGTTCGACAAGTTCTATCCCGACTACTTTCCGCCCAAGGAGGGGTTTGGGGGGAAGGTGGAGGAGCTTCAAAGGGCGGGGATAAAGGTGATGCCGTATATAAACGCCAGGCTGTGGGATACGGCGTCTAAAAGCTGGGAGCGGGAGAATCCCGAACCGCATACGACCAAAGATCCCAATCTGGGAAAATATATCGAACACTGGGGGGACAGAACCACTCCGTGATGTGTCCCTACACCGAGTTCTGGCGGAGGAAGGTCACTGAGATAGTCAGAACCCTGATCGAGAGGTATAAGGTGGACGGGGTCTATCTGGATCAGGTGGCATCGATGTCGCCCGTGCTATGTTTCGACACCTCTCACGGACATCCGGCCGGAGGGGGAAGCCATTGGGTCGATGGATACAGAAAGCTGGTTGAGGAGGTGAGGGAGAAGGCCAGGAGGGTCAACCCCCAGGCGATACTCACCACAGAGGATCACGCTGAGCCGTTCCTGGATGTCTTCGATGGGTTTCTCACCTGCAATTCGGTCTTCATAGCCCCCGATCTTATACCGATGTTCCATCTCGTTTACTCCGGATACATGATAACCTTCGGCAGATATAACGGGAAGGGGTTCGTCATGAAGAACGCCCAGATGTTCCTCTGGGGGACACAGCTCGGGTGGTTCGGCGCCGATGTCCTGAGACCGGAGACGCCTGAAGGAGATTATCTGAGGAAGCTCGCCAAGGCCTTCTCGGAGTCGAGGAAATTTCTCCTTTTCGGCGAGATGGTTCGCCCCCCGAAGATGGAGGGCGATAATCCCAGGCTCTCAGCGGTATGGCGGAGGGATCAGAGGCCCGTCGAGATGGATGCCGTCGGCTGCACGGCTTGGATGGCCTCGGACGGAACCCTGGGCTTAGCTATCACCAACTGCGACTCTCAACCTCATGCCGTCCGATATGAGCTGGAGGTCTCCGATTACGGGCTTCCTCGGGCAGCTCGATATTCCGTCCGAAAGGTGGCCGGAGATGTGGAGTTCGAGGAGATCATCCATGAGGAGGGGAGGATAACCGGCCAGATCGATCTGCCCGGAATGAGCGTCTTGGTTTTGGAGATCAGGAAACTTTAATATGCTGACGATGCGCATCTACCATGAGCGGCGTTAGAATCCTTCGTCCCTTATCTTATCAGATGTCCGAAGCGAAAGGCGAGAAAGCCTCCCGCTAGCTTGACCTGCCCTTGAAGATGTTGTATCGTTTGAGCGAGTGAATTTACTATGGGGCAGGGAGGGAGTAGGTATGAGATCTGGGGACAACCCATAGCATGGTGGAGGCGCTGCAGCGTATGAAAGACAGATCCCATTGAGAGGTGTTGACCATGCAAAGCGGACGAGAGGCGATCTGTCGCATGATGCGGGGGGGAGCGTGCCGATCATGTCCCCTGTATGACAACCCGTGGAGGGACACGCTGAGGAAATGGGCGAAACATGGTATGCCCACCGATGAGAAGGGGAATCCCGTCAATCCCACCGAGCATTTCGGATTTGATATCGTCGTTTGTGGGGGATGGATCGACTGGCAGTCTAAGCGCGGCGTACATGAGGTGGTCGAGGGGACGGAAGAGTGGCGCATCGTGCGCAATGGGGCCGGCACCCTGTTGAAATGGTGGAAGCACAAATCGGGCACCCCTGAACATGTGGATTTCCACATGACCAGCCGGGAGATCCGGGAGAAGGAATATCGTCCTCTGCTGGTCGAGTTCGACCCCGGACGTGCCGGTAATGTGAAGACCATCGCGGAGAACCTGGCCAAATGGCGCGCCAGGGGGAAATGGACCTGCTATGGCACCCAGTTCATCCGGGAGAATATGCGCGCCAGCATGGGGGACTATACCACGTTCAAGCCGGGTTCGATGCGCTCAACCCGATGGAGGTGAAGGCAGGCAATAACATCTTCAAATTTGGCTGTGATCGTTCCAGAGAAAGCAAAATTAGTTCGTCGAGCATTCGAGTTATACAGCACTGGTAGATATTCCCTGAAGGAAATATGTGACATGCTGTATCCTTATGGCTTCGTTAACAAAATCGGCAGGAAGATAGCCAAGTCCCAGCTTCATGACATGCTTCGTCAACCGTTTTACAAAGGATATGTGCATTGGCGGGGTCAGCTTTATCCGGGCGTGCATGAGCCGATAGTTGATGAAAGGCTTTTCGATAAAGTTCAAGAGGTTCTCAAGCAACGCAGGCAAGGGATAGGAGCTCGTAGAACCCACCGGTTTGCGTATTCGGGCCTGGTGAAATGTGGATATTGCGGGTGTGCTATGGTGGGCGAGTCAATACGGAAATCAGGCAAGGAATATCGGTATTACAAATGCTCTGGATATAATGAGAGGAGAAAATCATGCCAGCGCATTAAGGAAGCCGAACTGAGCTCGATGTTTGAAGAAGTAGTCTCAAGGATCACCATCCCTCCTTCGGTGGTTGATCTGATAATAGATTCGATTCGCGAGATGTATGAGGAAGAGATGGAAGAGGTGAGACGTCAGAGAGCTAGTCTGCGAGCGGAGCTGGAGAGGGTGAAAACTTGGATGCAGAAGGCCTATATGGACAAGCTCGAGGGTAAAATTTCAGAAGAGTTTTGGCTTGAACAACAAAAGACGTGGCAAGCTCGTGCTAACGCTCTCAGGGCTGAAATGAAACGATTGGACAATATCGATTGGTTTGGGATATGCGAAGATATAACCGAGGTGCTCAGACTGGCATCCAAGGCTCATGAGATATATTCGAGAATGGATGATTTCGAAAGGCGAGAGATATTGACTAGGATACTTTCGAACTCCTATCTATATCGCGAGAAGCTAGATGTAGTCTGGCGTGAGCCGTTCAATTGGTTTGCGAAATGCGCTAACAGTAAGGAATGGCTCCCCATTGCGGATAAATTTCTAAAGCTCGCCGTGTAGGAAATCAGGAAGGTCCGTAATTAGGTAACTCCTGCCGTTAGGAGATCAGCTACTGGTTGAATGCCTCGCCCTACGGATATCTTAAGCAAGGAAATTAACCGGAAATTTCTAAGGAGGTGTTCGAAGTGAGAGGCGAGGATCTGATTCTTAAGGAAGAGGTCAAACGTGAATATCTGATGGGATCGCTCACGCTGAAAGAACTCGCGGAGCAAAAAGGAATTTCCTACTCGATCATCACCAAATGGAGCTTTCAGGACGGCGGATGGAAAAGGCTTAAGAAGACGATCCGGAAGGAAGAGATGGAAAAAGCACTTCAGGAATCCATCGACCAGCTCAGAGAAAAACTCGCGAGGAGATTGGAAGCCTCATTCGAGGATCTCTTCAGGCTCTTCGACGAGATCGTGGGCAAATCGGTCAGATTGGCCAAAGAGGTCTCCTCCACCTCCGATCTCTATCGGCTTTCCATGACTCTCAAGAACCTTTCCGAAATCAGGCTGTCAATGATCAAAGAGCTCAAAGGTGAAGATGATGAAAAGGTTCCGATCCAGTTCCAGCTTCCAGATTGGATCTCGGAAAGGATCTCAGAGTCTTGAACCCTTTTCCCTGAAGCCGTTCGAGCATCAGAAGAGGTTTATCTTCAATCCTGCAAGGTGGAAGGCGTTCATCGGAGGATATCGATCGGGTAAGACCACAGCGGGCCTTCTGGCATGTCTCATCGAGGCGTTCGCCGTTCCGGGTTCGAGAGGATGGGCCGTGGCTCCGACCTACCCGATGTCGGCCCTGATCGAGGAGATGATATTCTCGATCGTGAATCCATTCGCTTTCGCCTTTCACGCCTCAAAGCGACGGTTCGTCTTCAAGAACGGCTCGATCCTCGAAATAAAGTCGGCTGAAGATCCGGAGAAGCTCGTCGCCTTCGGGATAGACTACTTTTGGGTCGATGAGGCGGCGATGATAAAAAGGAGGGCGTGGGAGAACCTGACGACGAGGTGGAAGGCGGGAGGAGGTAAGCTGAAAGGGTGGATCACCACCACACCGAGAGGTTTTAATTGGGTTTATCAGATCTTCGTCGATCCGGCTACGAGATGGAAGGATTCCTATTTTCAGATCGCCAGATCGATAGATAACCCTCTTTTTCCAAAGGAAGATTTCGAAAGGGCGAGACGGGAGCTTCCGGAGCAGTTCTTCCGCGAACGATATCTCGGCGAATTCGTCAAGTTCTCCGGTCTGGTCTATCCGGAATTCTCGATGGTCGATCATGTGGTGGAGTCCCTGAACGTCTCGAAGGAATGGCGACGCTTTGGAGGGATCGACTTCGGCTATAATAATCCCTTCGTCTGTCTCTGGATCGCCGAGCATGATGGAATTCTTTACGTCTATAAGGAGCTCTATCGAAGATATCTGAAGCCCTCCGACTACATCTCGATTCTCAAGGCCGATCCGTTGCCGGTCTACTATGCCGATCCTTCAGCGGCGGCGGAGATCGCCGAGATGAGGGCCGCGGGATTGAAGGTTTTACCGGCGAGGAAGCTTCCCGTGATGCAAGGTATCGAGCGCGTCGCCGGGATGTTGAAATCGAAACGGTTGAAAGTGCTCTCGAGTTGTGTTAACATTATCAAGGAGTTTGAATCCTACCGGTTCCCTGAAGCGAAGGAAGGACAGGAGGCGAGAGATCATCCTTTGAAGGTGGACGACCATGCCATGGATGCACTCCGGTATGCCGTGGTTTCCTATGAGAGAGGTTCAATAGAGGAGTTCGTCGTGGAGCCCGAGCCGGAAATCCGTCGGCCTTTAAGTGGTGTCGGCGGATTCAGCAGAGGGTCCAGATTATTCGGGAGGGAGCTTCTATGAGATTAAAAGAGGCGATTGCGAGGAGGTTTTTCTCCTCGGAAATCAACAAAATCGCTGCCGAGCGGGCGATAAGGGAAGCTGAAGATGACTCGGGCTGGAGGTCACTTTCGGTCTATCAGAGGGATCTCCCTCAGGTGACCCATGAAAAGCAGCTCAAGGTCGCTTTCTGGCTTTACAGGCATAACCCGATAGCGAAGCGGATCATCGAGGTGATTCAGGATTTCGTGATCGGTCCGGGTATACAGTTCTCCGCTTCAGAAGCCTCCGTGGAGGAGATCCTGAGGAATTTCTGGAATGATCCTCATAACTCCTGGGAGTTAAAACAGTTTCAGCGGATCTCCGAGCTCTTCCTGTTCGGCGAGCAGATATATCAGGCGTTCGTGAATGAGGCCAACGGTCACGTTCGCCTCGGCTATATCGATCCTCTCAACGTCGAGAAGATCATCTTGGATGATGATAACCCGGAAATAGCGAAGGCGATCAAACTCAAGAACCGAGAGGGAACGTTGAAAGTGATTCGGACGGACGATGATCCTTTCTCGGAGACCTACGGTCGATTGGTCGGCGACGTCTTCCTCTTCCAAGTCAATAAGGTCTCCAACTCGTCGAGAGGGGTTTCGGAGCTATTCACCCTTGCCGACTGGCTGGATGCTTATGACCAATTCGTCTTCCAAGCCCTTGAGAGGGCGAACTTCCTCACCACATTCATCTGGGACATCACGATCGAAGGCGCCACGGATGATGAGTGTAGGGTGAAGGCCCTTCAGCTTCAGCAGAATCCTCCCAAGCCCGGATCGTTTAGGGTTCATAACGAAAGGACGAAGTGGGAGGCGGTCTCGCCTGATCTTTCGGGTGTGGATTTGGAACAGTATACGAAGGTGCTGAGGGCGATAATACAAGCGGGTTCAGGAGTTCCTGAACACTGGCTTGGAACCGGCGAATACATCACCAGGGCGACGGCTCAGGCGATGGGCGAACCGACCTTCCGAAGGCTTCAGGCGAAACAGCGGTATGTCAGATCGATGTTCGAGTTCATGTTCAGATTCGTCATCGATCAAGCCGTCATCGCTGGAACCCTCTCTCCGAATCGGGATCTCTCCTTCACGATCAAAATGCCGGAGATCTCGAGGAGAGACATGAAGGATGCGACCGATACCCTCTCCAAACTCGTTCAGAGCCTATCGATCGCCTCTCAGGAGGGATGGATCTCGACTGAATCGGCCAAGAGGGTCTTCAAGCTGGCCATGACTGAGCTGGGGTTCGAGGTTGAGGTCGAAGATGAAAGTGGGAAGACGGAAACCGAGAGGACGGAGGAGGGAATAATTGAGCTCTATTCCAGAATCCGACCTTCGCTTGAGAAGCTTGCTAGAGGCTGAGGTCTCCAAGCGGGTCTATGCGGCGAAGCTGACCAAGCTCACAAGACGAGTGGACAGGCTGGAGAACTCCGCCATTAAGCGGCTTCTCTCGCTTCTTCAGGAGCTTCAAAGGGAGATCAGGAGGGAGCTCTCGGAAACTCCGGAGGAGAGATTTCGAGCGGAGCATCTCCGGACCATCCTCTCCATCGTTAACGATCGGATAGCGGATTATTCGGCCAGGCTGGAGAGGGCGATGAACGAGGAGTTGGAGGAGTTCTATCATCAGGGATCGAACGATTTCGACGAGATGTTGGAGGTTCAGGGTATCAAGGCTCCGATGTTCGGTCTGCCGAGAGACGTGCTTGAGATCGCCCAGGGGTTCTCCGCCGATCTGATCTCGAACATCACGGACGATCTGAGGAACCGGATCAACAGGGTCCTGAGGCTTGGAATACTGAGAGGAGATCCTCCGTTCAAGATCATGAGGGAGATCGGAGCGAGGATCGATCGAGGAGTCTTTCGGACTCCGATGCAGAGGGCTGAGGCGGTGGCCAGGACGGAACTTCTGAGGATGTATTCTCTAGGGCATTGGGCGAGGATGCAGAGCACGGCGGAGTATGTCCCTGGTTTAAAGAAACGCTGGGTCTCGGCCCATGATCCGAGAGTCAGGCCGAGCCATGCCAGGGCCGACGGTCAGATCGTGCCCTGGGATAAGCCCTTCCTGGTCGGAGGGCATAAGGCGATGTATCCGCGGGACCCAAGGCTGCCGCCTGAGGAATCCGTGAATTGCCGCTGCGTTATGGTTCCTGTGATCACCGAGGAGGAACTAAGGAGGATCGCTCCCACGACGATGGTGACGCCAGAGGTGAGGAAGGAGGTCGTCGAGCCTTCAGCGTTTGAGAAGCTCGGAGTTTCTGAGCGTGCTTTCAAGCGAAACGGCGAGGCAGAGGCGTTCACTGAGGGATCGGCCCTTGAGGGATTCAGGATGCAGCTCCTCAGGAAGGAAGATCCTGAAGGAGAGTTCATCGAGGCCAACTTCAAGATATCGAGGGAGCATTATTCCAGGATCTGCAATGAGCTGAGAAAAACGTCGTTCACCAAACTGGAGGAGAGAGGAATTCATCTCGGGACGATGAGGTTTGAACCCTTCCAGAGGAAAGGCGGGAGGTATGTCCGAGCTGATGGAGAGGATCTCTTCTCCGTCCCTTCATTTGTGAGGGAGACCGATTACTATCGGCTGGAGATCCCGATAGGTGAGCCGCTGGAGTTTGAGGGCGAGAGGTTCTTTTCAGCGGGCTCTAGAGCTCTGGATGGATTCGTGAGACTGAGGGTTAGAGGAGGGCTTCGAGATGCCGAGCGAGCTCTCAAGGAGGTCGCTAAGGAGTTTAATCTTCCCGATCTCCTGAAGGCACCAACTAGAAGAGATCTGGAGAAGGCCAAGATGCTGAAGCTGTTGTGGCAGGAGGACCCGGAAGGATGGCGGAAGCTGAAGGGATATCATCCCTCAAAGGTCTCGATGAAGAGGCTCAAGGAGCATTTCGACCGTAGTCCCGAGCTGAGGGAGAAGCTGAGCAGAATGGAACTGATGGATCTAAAGGGATATCGGACCTTCATTCTGAAAGGAAGGGAGGCCGAGCTTAGAGAGAAGGGAGCGATCGCGATTTCCCATGAGCTGTCGAATCCCGAAGACGTCGTGTCGATCATCCAAAACGACTTCCTTTCCACCTTTGAAAGGCTGAAGAGAGGATTGCCGATGACCGGAAAGTCTCCCAAGGCTGATCTACGTTCCGGCGGCGCCGATCACGTCTTCTTCAGGATCATCACTTCGGGAACCTCGGATAGAAGGGGAAAGCCGAGGTATTCGGTTTTTCTCGTGTATGATCTGAAACCGCTGGAGCGGACGGATTGGTGGATCTATCCCTCAGATAAGTTCGGGACGACTAGGGAGGAGCTCTTCTTCAAGCGGGCCTCCGTTACCAAGACGATCGAGATTCTGAATCGTAACTGGTGGCCGGGGAATGAGATCATGATCCGTAACAGGGTTCCGGCGAGTCAGCTTCGGTTTATCCTCGTCCGCAAGGGAGGGAGGAAGAGAATGGAGGAGCTTCTAAAGGATGCTGGAATCAAGAGGGTCGGCAGCAGGCCCATCTCCCAAGTCATCAGGGAGTTTGAGTCCTGGGAGGACTTCAAGGAGGCGTTCAGATGAGGGAAGGCCGTTACTTAGGAGTTTTCAGGGTCTATACTCAGGCTCCGGTTCCGCCGATAGCGGTCTGTCCGATCATCGAGAAGGGTTTCATCAGTTGGTATGATACGATGCGAATCAGGATTTTTCGGATCGAGAAGGATCTCGGAGAATGGAGGTTTCGATCCGATTTCGACTATGTCCTTGAGCCGTTGACCCTCAGGCGATATCGGGAGATTTCCGACCAGTTGGTTAATCCACCTACATTTGCATCGGCTAAAGACCTTTGGATCTTCTACTTCAGGATGTGTTTCGGCGAGAACTGGAGGGAGGAGATACGAAGGGAAGAGTGGAAAGTGATCCCTTATCCGAATGCGTAAATGGGTTGTGCGTTATTGCGTTCGTTGCGTTGTGCTTTAGCTCAAATGACAATAAATGACCTATAAGAGAAGGAGTGATATTATGGCTAAGAGAAAACGAAGGGAGAGGAAACCGATTCCCATCCCATGGGAGGAAATCATCGGATTCAAGGAGTATGACTATGAGACCGTTGTGGTGACGACCGAGGGACGAAAGCTGAGGTTTTCAAAGGATGAGTTCTATCTCGATCGGCCGAGGTGAGGGATATGAAACTGATCTTCGTCGGGACGAAGGGCGAGGTGGATACCAGCCGACAGCGGTATGAGTCGAACGCCTCTCTCCTCATCGAGGATGATCTTAAGCTTCTGATCGATTACGGCCACACCGAGATGATTCCGCTTGAGGCTTTGAGGCCGGATTACATAGCGTTAACTCACGCCCATCCGGATCACGTCGGCGGCCTGAAAGGCGAGATCGAGGTTCCGATCATAGCGACGGCTGAGGTGATAGAGAGACTGAAGGAGGATGAAGATCTAGCGGTGAAGGAGTTCATCGAGCTCAAGCCGGGAGAGGAGAGGCGCATCGATTCATGGAAGATCGAAGCGATACCGGTCGTTCATTCCATCCGAGCTCCGGCGGTCGGATATCTGATCGAAGTCGAGGGCTTTCGAATCGGCTATTTCCCTGATTATCTCGAGATACCCGAAAAGCATCGTCATAAGCTCTCTCACTTGGATATCCTGATCGCGGATGGATCCGCGATCGAGCGGGACATCGTTCGGAAGAGGGATGACGAGAGATTCGGGCATGCTTCGATGAAGACGAGCCTGAAGCTCGCTAAGGACCTCAACATCAAGAGGGTGATCTTCACCCACTTCGGAGAGGAGTTTCTGGGCAAGGGAGAAAGGAAAGCGAGGGAGATCCTTGGCGAGGGCGGTGTTTCATATGATTTCGCCTGGGATGGGAGGACTTTCGTGTTTGAAACTCAGGGAGCCCTCTCTGAAGGCAGACTCACGATGAACGCTCCGACGTTCGCCTATCTTGCCGTTTACGGCGAGCCTCCCGACCCTCCTCTCTCCGGTCGGTCGGGCGATCCGGAGCGGATTTGGCGAGGGATTCTTGTCGACGTTCATCTCAAAGATGCGTGGCTGGAGCGGCTGAATTCCATCGACGGGATAGAGATCCGATCTAGCTGCGAGGGACACTCGCCTGAAAGGGTGGCGTTTATCGTCTTCCGTTTCCGAGATCCATCGAATGATGGGAAGGCCGATGAGGTCGCCCGGGCGATCTCCCGAAATGAGGGATATTTCTCGATGGCTGATCTGGGTGCTGAAGATAGGATGAGAATCGTGGTTGCGGGTAAAACCTGGTATGGTCAGGAGGACTGGGAGAGCTGGTGGGAAAGGCTGCCGGAGGTCATTGAGAAAGCTCTTGGAGAGGTTCGAGGTGAGGAGATCAGCGAATTTAGGCGGGAAGGTTATGATCCGAGCAAACTCAGAGACGACCAGCTCAGGGATGATTTCCGGCTTTTGGTGGCGAAATACTCCACGATGAAGCAGGGCGGTAAGACGGAATTTGAAGATATCGAGGTTCTCGAGGATTTCGCCCTTGACGTCATCAGAGAGCTGATCAGAAGAGATGCGATCGTCTTCCATCCGGACATGCAGACCAGATATTCGCTGGAGCTCTTACAGAGATTGCTTCCGAGGATCGTGTCTGAGCGAGAGACTCAAGGGATCTACCTGGTCGAGCCTCACGGCCAGATGATATATAACGGAACGAAGAGGGCGATCGTGAAGTCCGTCAAATTCTCAGATCTCGGACCGTTCTTCCTGCTCTCATCGAATCGAGCCTTCGGCGTGATCAAGCTCGATGAGCCGATGGAGATAGACCTTGAGAAGTTCCTCGCCCTGAGGGATCGGCATAAAATCACCGATGAGGAGAGGAGACTTTGGTGGGACGACAAAGAGAGGCTTTTCTTCTATCCGATAAGATGGTTCGTTCCCTTCAATGAGCCGAGGCTCTACAAGCTGCCGAAAGGGATTCAGACCTTCGTCAAGAGGGTGGTATTCGAGGCGGTTCAAATAGAGGCGGCGGAAGATCCTGAGAGTCTGAAGAAGCTGAGCGATGAGGACCTCCTGATGCTTCACGCTGAGCTTCACCGACGGTTCAATGAGCTTCCCGCCGGAGCGACTCAGGAGCCGATCGTGAACGCTCATCTCAACGTGATCAAGGAGCTGAAACGAAGAGGTCTTGAACATCGACCGACGGATGAGCTTGATAGGCTAACTCTCGAGCTTTTGGGAATCGTTCAGGAGCAGGAGAGGGTCTATCTGAAAGACATCTTAAAGCTTTGGGATCAGGGATTTTATCTGGATAGCTCTTACATCTGTGCCGTCGGCAGCGTGGCCGTAAGCGGGTTCGGGAAGGACATCGATATCTGGGTTGACACCACCGATCCGAGGGAGCTGGAGATAGTCGAATTTCGCCTCCGCTCGATGCTTCCGCCCGAATTGCAGCCGAGGATTCACGTCTTCGGGTCATATGATGTCAGAGAGCTCACCGGTAAGCCCTTCACGAACTATATCGTGCTGGCGAGGAAGAAGGTCGAGTTCGTTCCGATCGAGGAGAGGAAGTTAATCCAGATGGCTCGGATCGCCGGAGTTCCTCCCGAGGCTGAGAGGATGGCCGAGGCATCGCTGAAGGAGGATAAGATCAAGCCTCATCGATATTACTATCCGCAGAAGGCGATCGTTGGATACAGGAAGCTCGAGGAGTATTCGATAGAGGGATTGCTTCTGGTCCTTCGAGATGACGAATGGCCATACTTCGTCGATCAGAAATTCGATGGGTTCAGGACCGAAATACACAAGACGGATAGGAGAGTCACGGTATTCACTGAGCAGGGAAGAAAGGTCGATCTGAAGCTCTTCCCTGAGCTTTTGAAAGAGAT
>JAGGXZ010000092.1 GCA_021162805.1 Candidatus Poribacteria bacterium | reverse complement strand
TGCTTTCGGCTTCCCATTTCGGAGGAAGCTTTATCTTCCGTCCTGGTTTCACCACTTCGATTTTCGGAAAAACCGCGAAAGTATAGTTATATGATACCTCGTCGGGGTAGATAAAGCAACTTCTAAATTTACGATATAGGGGTTTTCAACGCTTTTCGCCGGCGCTGTAATTGTAGCGAGTAGCGAGTGGCGAGCAACGAATAGGGGAGAATCACCACTCGCTACTCGCCATTCGCCGTTCCTCCTTGTGCCTGCCGGATTCAGGGACACGCACAGGGGAACGCCCTTACCACGCCTGATTATGCCAAATCATTGAAAAGCCCTACGTTCGCTTGAAATCGCTCGGGATCTGGCGTATAATATGCCATGGGTTAAGAGCTTAATATCGAGCGTTAAGGAGAAGTGATCGATGTGCTATCAGCGATCATTCCCAATATGTGCCTGAGATGGAAGGAGGATTCGTGCCGAAAAGGACCCCATACGTTCCCCCTTCAACTCCAAAGGAGATCCCGCGTTAGCATGTTAAGCCTTGATCTTGAATGGAAAAGGATGCTAAAATTAAGCTGAAAGCAAAACACATCGGGGGAAATCATGGGAAAACCTTTGAAAGTCGGTATCGTAGGGGCAGGTATCTTAGGCACTGCACATGCGGAGGCGCTACAGGAGGAGGACAGGGTCCAGCTTGTCGCTGTAGCCGATAAGATCGCCGATAGAGCTCGTTCTCTGGCAGGGCGATACGGCGCAAATGCATATAGTGACGCTCAGGAGATGGTCGATAGGGAGGAGCTGGATATCGCCGTCATAGCTACGCCCGATCCGTTCCACAGAGAACCCTTTACCGTCTGCGCGGAGGCCGGCGTTGGTGTGATTCTGTGTGAAAAACCCCTCGCAACCAGCATCAAGGACGCCGAGGAGATGATGAACCTCGCCGAGAAACGAGGTGTCAGGGTCTTCGTCGACTTCGAGAATCGGTTCGCTAAGGCCGATATGACCACCAGATATCTCATACAAAACGGATTGATCGGAGAACCGGTATATGCCGATATGCAACTTGATGATAACATAAGCGTTCCGACTATGCTCTGGGGAGAACGCAGCAGAGATTGGGCCGCCAGAACATCAACCGCGCACTTTCTGATGAGCCACACGGTTGACCTGGTGAGATGGTACTTCGAGCCGGCCAAGGTTGAGAAGGTTTTCGCCATCTCCCAGAGACAGGTTCTCGGATACACACCCGATCTCTATGAAGCCTTCCTCTTCCTTTCAAACGGCGTCAAGGTTAGGTTGAAATCCGAATGGATAAGACATATGGATGATCTGGTCGAATTCAGCCAGTATGTAGGCGGTTCAGAGGGAGGGGTGTTCTATCACAAACGACGAGGATTCAATAAATCCGTGGGATGGAAGGCGAATCTGTCAAATGAACTTTCAATCGAAGGTCTGAGATCGATTCAACGGAAGCTGGAGAGCTATGGGATAAAGGTGACGATCGGACTTGAACCGGATCACTCCAGAGGAGGTGAGGGCTGGAGACCAACGATGAGGATGGATGAGGAGGGAGCCAAGAACCTCAGCGGCTGGCCCTACTTTATCGACGCCATTCTGGAGGGGACGGACTCGCCCGAAAGATGGGGGGAATTCGGAATGTTGCCCACCGGTGAGGATGGCTATGAATCGGTCAGGGTCGTCTGCGCCATAATAGCCTCTTCTGAGAGCTGCAGGACAATAAACTTGTGAGGTGATGAGGGGATGAACCGGGGAGAAAGCGGCATCAAGATGTGGGTCAGGGTGACCTTCTCCAAGGATTCCGTCTTCGGCATATCGAACTGCTATGCCAGACTCAACGTGCCGTTCGATACCTTCCTCAGATCAGCCAGCGATAGGTTCCTCGTTCTGGAGGACGTCGTGTTGCCGATACACTCAAGCGAGGAGGAGAGAAGGCGAAGTACATCGATCGGGGAGTCGAACCTCACGCCGATGCGAAACCTGCAGAGAGCCTTTCCCGGCTCACAGGGGAAGCTCTACATAAACCTGTTCCAGGTGACATCCATAATGCCGCTTGATCCCAGCTCTGAGATAGTCAAGATGCTTGAGAGGATAACCAGCATATCGATCGTCGAATCGAAGAAAGAGGATTGAGGGATGCTTTATTTGGCTACATTGAGCCAAAGGAAAGAGGCAAAAGGATTAAGCGTCGCTCTGACGAGAAAGAGGATCGACGGCATGTCGAATATACCGGATCTGTGTCCTTCAAGAAAGCTCATATCGAGATACAGATCCGGCTCCATATCCTGGCAGGAATTCAGAGAAGAGTATCTGGAAGAACTGAGAGCCGAGTATAAAAGGGCCGGGAGCAGGTTGAGAGGGCTGGCTGAATACGCCAGGGATAAGGATGTCACCCTCTTCGTGCCGGATGACGATTTCCACGTGGGATATATCTCGGTGCTCGGCGAAGCGGTGAACGGAATATGGTTTAAGTCAGGTAATAGAATGCGCGTCGAAACTCTTTTCCCTGAGAGGGAGATCCTCGAGCCGCCTGTTCCCCAGGAGAGGAAACCCTCCTCCAAGGATCAAACGGGTGAGCTTCTGCTTCTACCTGTGGGTGAGGTCGCCGAGGAAATACCGAAGCCTTACTCGGAAATCCCATCCCTTCAGAGCGAAGCGTCTAACTGCGAGTTCTTTCAGGCTAAGGGTAACGCCGCTCGAACGAGGAACTGTTATTTCTGCATTCATTTCGACAGAAGGATAATAGCCTGCATGAAGAAGAACATGCTCCTCATCGAATATGAATGGAGAGAACCTGAGATAGAGGGGGTGTAAGATGGATACCATAGAGACGATCTTAAAGAGAAGGAGCATCAGAAGATACAGGCCGGAACCCATACCGGAGGAGGATCTGCGTAGGATTCTCGAGTGCGGCAGACAGGCGCCTTCCGCCGGTAACAGGCAGCCGTGGCATTTCATCGTCACGCGTGATCCCGATCTCAAGATTAAATTGGCGGAGGCGTGTAACGGCCAGATGTGGATAGCTGATGCTGATGTGATCCTCACAGGTGTCGGGATACCCTCCATCAGTCGAGGTTCCACGGGAAGGCTGTGGTATCCGGTGGACGTCGCCATAGCGATGCAGAACATGATCCTGGCTGCAACGGCGTTAGGATATGGAACCTGCTGGATAGGTGCCTTCCAGGGAGATAAGGTTAAAAAGCTCCTGGAGATACCAGAGGATATGGATGTCGTCGCTCTGACTCCTATAGGTGTGCCGGATCAATCCCCGGGGCCCAGGAGCAGGAAGAGCCCCGCTGAGGTCTTCTCCAAGGAGAAATACGGCGGAGGAGCAGTCTACTGAAATCCACCCATATTCCCTCTTTGAAGGAGCGAGGAACCAGGAACGTCTCTTGGTTCCTTGTTCCTTTTTAACTTTGTCTCGCTCAGTTAGGGTATACGCGATGAATTGGGCTTTCAAGATAGGATCTATATTCGGCATACCGGTTCGGATACATGTTATTTTCCTCCTTCTTTTCCTCCTATTCCTGCTTCCCTATATGGTCGAAGGCAGAATTGGCGAGGGGATATCACTCACGCTGATCATGTTCATTCTGTTCGGATGTGTGGTTCTTCACGAGTTGGGACACAGCCTGATGGCGCGCAGATACAGGATAAAGGTTCATGATATAATTCTACTGCCAATAGGGGGAGTCGCCAGGATGCAGATACCGGAGGACCCCTCTATCGAGATAAGGCTGGCCTTGGTGGGGCCGGCCGTTAACTTCTCGATAGCTCTCCTTTCCGCCCTTGTCCTCCTTCTGACGAGAAGACCCCTTGATCTCTCGCTTTCCATCTCGCCCTATAACGTTATCGGTCTGATATTCAAGGTAAATCTCTGGATGGGGCTTTTTAACCTGATACCAGCCTTCCCGATGGATGGGGGCAGGGTGTTCAGAGGGGTTCTCGCCATGAGATACGATTATCTTCAGGCGACGCACATAGCCAGCCAGGTGGGCAGGGGGATAGCCGTTATACTGGCTCTGTTCGGGATCTACAAGGATGTACTTTTGATCTTCATCGGTCTCTTCGTTTTTATCGCAGCCGGTGGTGAGGAGAGGGCCGTTCAGATGAGGAGAACACTGAGGGAGATCCCCGTCGGGGAGGTGATGTCCAGGAACGTCTTCGCCCTCGCGCCCGATCAGCCGATAAGGGATGCGTTGGAACACATCTACAGAGGGTTGCAGGACGAATTCCCTGTGGTGCGTGAGGGAGGAGAGTTAGTGGGGATGCTGACGAAACCCACCTTGATGAGCTTGATAAAAAGGGATGAATTGGATAGATGGGCGGGAGAGGTGATGGAATCGGAGTTCCCATTCGTCACTATCGAGGACACGCTCGCCGACGTGTATCGCAAAATGGCGGATTCAAGTAAAAGCGCCATGCCGGTGGTCGAAAACGGCGTGTTAAGGGGAATGATATCGCTTGAGAACATAGGCAGATACTTTATGGTTCGCTCTATAGGTGATAGAAAGGAGGAGGAAGGAGATGGAGTATAGGAAGTTGGGGAAAACGGAGATGATGGTGTCGGTCATAGGATTTGGAGCCATCAAACTGCCCCAGGTCTCAGTCGATCAGGCGGTCGAGGCCATAAACAGGGCCATTGAACTGGGGGTGAACTTCATAGACACGGCGCGCAACTACAAGGATAGCGAGCGTAAGGTGGGAGCGGCGGTTAAGGGCAAAAGGGATAAGGTGTATATCGCCACTAAGACGGCCTCTCGCGATTATGAGGGCGCGATGAGGGATATAGAGACCAGTCTCAGGGAACTCGACGTCGACAAGGTGGATTTGCTGCAGCTTCACACCGTCAGCGATGAGGACGTATATGCCAAGGTCATGGCGAAAGGAGGAGCGCTTGAGGCTGTCAGGAAAGCTCAGGAACAGGGAATGGCCGATCACATCGGGATAACGATCCATCGCGCACACTCGGTCATGAAAAAAGCCATCCTCTCGGGGGAGTTCGAGACGATAATGCTCGCATACAGCCCTCTCGATCAGGAAGGGGTCGAGAAGGAGATCATCCCGATGGCACATGAACATGGTATGGGAGTGATCATCATGAAGCCGTTATCAGGCGGAACATTGACAAGTCCCAACGCATCGAGCAAGACCAAGCCTGAACGTGATCCGATCGTCTTCGGCTCGCTCTGGTACATAACCTCCAACCCCAACGTCTCTGTTGTCATCCCCGGCATGCGCTCGGCGAGGGAGGTGGAGGAGAACGTTCAGGTCGGCAAGATGACCAGGCCAATGACGGAGGAGGAGATCAAGGAGCTGAGATACGAGATAGGGAAGCTCGGGATGGAGTTCAGATACGGCCAGGTATGTCTCAGATGCGGTTACTGTCAGCCTTGCCCCCAGGGAATCCTCATTCCAGAGGTCTTCCGAGCTTACGATATGTATAAGGGATATCCGGATAACCTCAAGCATATGGGTATCGATCTCTATAAATCCCTTTCCGTTTCGCCGGAGGAGTGCGTGGAGTGCGGCGAATGCGAGGAGAAATGTCCCGCCGGCCTGCCGATACGGGAGATGCTTAAAATGGTCGTCGAGTCCTTTAAAAACCTGATATGAGAGTCGCATTCTGAAATCTTATCTGAAGGTGAGCTTTACCTCAACAGGGTGATACGAAACTTCTATCCACCGGAGGAGAAATGATAGAGATGATGATGGCAGCGATGTTCTCGATCTCCGTTGAGATCGAGGAACTGATATGCAGATATGAACCTCCCAATAACGGGGCGGGGCCGCTGTGGTGTTACGGCGCCCCTCTGATGGTGAGGATGGGAGACGAGGTGTTCGTGAGTATAATCGAGACGGGGAAGGGTGTGCCGCCGCTCTGTAACACAAGGTGGCAGCTATGGCGACGCGCGGAGGATGGATGGAAGATCATCCAGCAGGAGGGGGATTACCGTGAGAGGGAACCATGCCCGTTGATGGGATTCGACGGCAAGCTGTTTCTGTCGGTCAATCCGTCTCTCGCGCCCAGAGGAACGCGCTATGGCCCTTGCGATCCCCATCTTTTGGAGTTCTCGCTGTCCGATCCCTCATCCTTCCCGAAACCTATCCGTCCGATATGGACTGAAGGGGCCACATTTACCGATCATTCCTATAGAGGCGCCGCGATAGACGGGGAAAACGGCGAGATGTTGCTCCTCAATATCGACGCCAAAGGAGGAGATCAATTCTGGGCTTTTCGTGACTCATCGGGAAACTGGGTCAATGCCGGACGTATACGCTTTCCCATTCGGGCGTGTTATCCTCAGGTCGCCTTGAAGGCTCGGAGCGCTCATGTCCTAGCGATAGGGGATATAGTTGAACCCAATGAGGAGTGGCGTAAATATAAAAGGGAGAAAACGGGAAGGGAGTGGGATTACGTCTTCAGAAGGTTGTTCTATGTCTGGTCGCCCGACATATCCAAACAGGGCTTCTCGGAACCGGTCGAGATAGACAACGTCGATGCCACCGGCGGTTATATCCGGAATCAGGATATGTGGGTGGATGGAAATGGCGATGCACACCTGCTATATCTCAAGCAGACAGCTGTCCCCATAATCCGGGATAGGTTTCTACCCGGAACGCCGGTTGTGGCCTCCTTGGAGTACACCCTTATCCGTCATGGCCAGATCGTCGAAAGACGATCCCTCGTCAAAGGCGGTGAGGGGATAGAGGGCGAAAGACCCAGCTATGGACGGCTTCATGCCACCGATGACGGAAGACTTCTGCTTATCTATACGGCCGAAGGTAGAAATAAGATCATGCAGATCAAACCGGATATCACACCGCCACAGGTGATACCGTTTGAAGATCCGTTCACCGTGTTTTTCACCAATACGGAACGGGGCGGGTCGGATCCATCAAAGGTCATCGATGTCTTCGGAATTGGGGGTGACAGCCACCTACTCCGATATGCGAAGGTAATTGTTGAGGAGGAAAAATGAGGGAAATGGGGTGCACATGGTGCACCCCATCATGGTTTAATGGAAATTTTTCAGGAGAAGCCCCTCGAGCTTCCGACGCTTTGAGGGATGCCGTAGTTTATTAAGCGCCTGGGCTTCGATCTGTCTTACCCTCTCGCGCGTTATGTTGAGGTATTCCCCTATCTCGCGGAGGGTATGCTTCCTTCCGTCCCCTATGCCGAATCTCCACCTGATAACGAGCTCCTCACGCTCGGTGAGTTCCTTGAGCACTTCAGATATCTGCTCTCTGGAGAGTTTATCGAAGGTATCCTCATCGGGAGGTGTAACGGTCTTATCCTCTACGAGGTTATAGAGAGTGGCGTCAGAATCATCGCTCAACTGCGAATCGAGGTAGACGAGGTTATCCCTGAGGCTGTTAAGCCTTTCCAGCTCATCGACGGTTATCCCCATGGCCTCAGCGACCTCCTCGTCGGTGACCGGTCGCTGTTTCTTCATGGCCAGTTTGGCCTTCACCTGGTTGAGCTTACACAAGGTCTCAACGGTATAAGCGGGGATTCGAATCATGCGGGATTGGTCTGCCAGTGCTCTGAGCATGGCTTGCCTGATCCACCAATGTGCGTAGGTGCTGAATTTATATCCACGTTTATAATCGAACTTATCCACAGCTCTCATCAGCCCTACAGCTCCCTCCTGCATCAGATCCAGGAAAGGCAACCCTCTGTTTCTAAGCTTTAGGGCTACGCTTCCAACCAATCTCAGGTTGCATTCCACTATGGTGTTACGCGCCTCATAGACACGGGCTTCGGACTCAGCAAGGCGATCCATAAGCTCCGTAAATCTCTCAGGCGATAGACCTATGAGATTTCGCAATCTTTTGAACTCCGGTGAGCCGGGAGGGGTTTCAAGATATTCGACATATACCTTCTTAAGCCTTTTAATCAGAGCGGCGAACTCCTTCCAATCCCTATTTTCCCTTAATGGTTCAGCTTCCTCGGCGACGAAGGGGATTTGAAGGAAGATCTCAAGGATTTTCTCCTTTTCCTCGTCGATTCTCTTGGCGAGAGTCAGCTCCTCTTCATGGGTGAGGAGGGGACGTTTATAAACCTCCCTGTAATAGATGGTCATCGCGTCACATTCATCGGCATCGTCCTCCGCGAGATCGACATCATCGAGGGCTGGGTCATCACCCTCAAGCCCGAGGCCTGACATCTCCTCTTCCTCGGTGTAATCGTCGATTATACCTCTCAAGCGTCCCATATTTTCAGACCACCTATCTTTTTTGTGCGGCCTTTTTAAGCTGTGCCTGTCGTTTCCTTTTTAAGCGGTGGATCCTCCTGCGTTGCCTTTCCCTTCGACTCTCATATCTCAGCCTTCGCCTGATCTCCTTGAACAACTCTTCCTTCTCACATTTCTTCTTGAATTTCCTCAGCACCTGATCGATATCCTCACCATCTGTAGCACGCACATAAGGCATACATCAATCCCCCTTTTCTTGGGATTTTACCGAAAACAGAGGAGCAGTAAACAATTTATATTATATCACAACCGATATACCATGTCAATTTCTAGGGCTTCCTCTGAGGGCTTTTCAATGATTGTATGATTTAGTATACTATCACAAAGACCACCAGGAAGGAGGTGAGAAAGATGCTCGTGGCGGGCCGATATGTCCATCCCAACAGCTTATTCGCCAGGCTGTCCAAAATAACCGACTACCGCTTAACAAGATATTATCACTGCTTATCCTG